>JANYBQ010000135.1 GCA_025360705.1 Betaproteobacteria bacterium
CGTTGCGCGACTATGTTCCTGTAGCCTTTATAAAGCTTGTGCTGCACCCGCTGCTGGTGCTGCTGGTGGGTGTGGCGGCAATCCAGCTGGGCGTGCCACTGGACCGTTTCGCGCTGACCGTGATCGTGCTGGTGGCGGCCCAGCCCAGTGCCAGCAACGTGACCTTGCTGGCCGAAAAATTCGGCGCCGACAACGGCCGCATCGCGCGCATCGTGCTGGTGTCTACGGCGGCCGCTTTCCTGAGCTTCTCGGCGGCGGTTTCCCTACTCATCGACAAGGCGTGACTACCCGATAATGGTGGCAGTGACGCCCTCTCAACCAACGACCGCCGGCAAGCGGTGGCAGCCACTGCTGATTGCCAGCCTGGTATTGCTGCTGTCCGGCTCCGTCTCCGCAATTCTTCTGCGGTGGGCTCAAACCAATTGGCTGGCAATGGAACGCGAGCAGGCGTTGCATCTTGCGTCAAGCCATTCGCAAATTCTCCAGCGCAATGTCGAGCGCATGTTCTTCAACAACTACGCGCTGGCTGCCATGGTGCGCCAGGGTAATGGCAGCATCGCCAATTTCGATGCTGCTGCGGGCCAGTTGCTGCTGGCCAATCCGCGCCTGCGCGCCCTGTCGATATCGCCCGGCGGCGTAGTGCAAAGTGTGGCGCCCCTCAAAGGCAACGAGAGGCTGCTGGGGTTTGACCAGCTCAACGACCCGATCCATATGAAAGAGGCGATCTTTGCGCGCGATACGCGCCGGCTTACGCTGGCCGGGCCGGTCGCGCTGGCGCAGGGAGGAATTGGCGTGGTCAGCCGCTTGCCAGTGGTTCTGGACGACATTCCGGGCCAGAGGCGGTTCTGGGGGTTCACCAATGTGTCGATTCTTTTGTCCGACCTGCTAAACGGGGTTGCGTTGTCCGACCTGCCGGCCCGGGGTTACAACTATGAGCTTTGGCGGCTGCAGGCAGACAACGGCCGAAAGCAGAGCATCGCGGCGTCCACCTCGGCATTGCTGGTGCAACCGGTGCGCCAGAGTCTGGAAGTGCCCAATGGCGCGTGGAATCTGGACATTGCGCCGGCGGGTGGCTGGCACGACCCGCCATGGCTCAATTGGGGCCTGGCCGCCAGCGGCGCGGCAAGCCTGCTGCTCGCGTACTTGGCCTGGCTGCTGGTCGAACAGCGAATACAAAGCCGGGCTGGAAGCCCAGGTGGTGCAACGCACGGCCGAAATCCTGGCGAGCCAAAACCAGCTCAAGTCCACGCTCGATGCGATTCGCGACCCGATCTTCGAGCTGGGCCTGGACGGCCGTTATTACCAATGCAGCGCAAATGTGGACGATCTTCTTTTTCAGCCGGGTGGAGCGCTGATCGGCAAAACCGTGCCGGAGGTTTTGCCGGAAGCTGCCGCTCAAGTGGTGATGGATGCGCTGCGCACTGCCAATCTGGAGGGTCACTCGCAGGGTCGGGAATACGCGCTGGAGCTGGCCCGAGGGGTTCGATGGTTTGAACTCTCGGTGGCGCGCAAGGCCGTGGATGGCGGGTGCGAACCACGCTTCGTCGCGATGTCGCGCGACATTACCGAACGCAAGACCGCCGAGCAGGAAATCCGGCGTCTGGCTTTTTATGATCCATTGACCGAGTTGCCCAATCGACGCCTGTTGCAAGACCGGCTGGAGCACGCGCTCACGGCCACGGCGCGCAGCCACCATCAAGGCGCGTTGCTGCTGATCGACCTGGACAATTTCAAGGCGCTCAATGACACCGTGGGCCACGACAAGGGCGACATCCTGCTGCAGCAAGTGGCGCGTCGCCTGTTGTCATGTGTGCGCGAATGCGACACCGTCGCGCGTTTGGGCGGTGACGAGTTCGTAGTGATGATCGACGACGTGGGTTCAACCCCGGCCGATGCAATTGGCCATGCCCAGACAGTGGCGGAAAAAATCGTGACCCTTCTGGGCCAACCCTACGACATCGCGGGGCACGAACACCGCAGCAGCTCCAGCGTCGGCGTGGCGTTGTTTGGCGTGGACACCGGCGGCACGGTGGAAGAAACCTTCAAGCGTTCGGACGTGGCGATGTACCAGGCCAAGGCCGCCGGGCGCAACACGCTGCGCTTTTTCGACCCCGCGATGCAGGCCGCCGTGGAAGCCCGTGCCGCGCTGGAGGTCGATGTGCGCCAGGGGATGGCCAACAACGAATTCCAGTTGCATTACCAGCCACAGGTCGGACCGGGCAACCGGGTCATCGGCGCCGAGGCGCTGTTGCGCTGGACCCACCCGCGGCACGGCGCCGTTCCGCCAGGAGAGTTTATTCCCGTCGCGGAGCAGTCCGGACCGATTTTGCAGCTCGGCCAATGGGTGCTGGAGACCGCCTTCGCGCAGCTCGCGGTATGGGCCGCAGACCCGTCTGCGGCGGCATTGACAGTGGCCGTGAATGTCAGCGTGCACCAGTTTCGCCAACCCGATTTCGTGGATCAGGTGCTGTCGGCGCTGCGCGGCTCCGGGGCCGATGCGCACCGTCTCAAGCTGGAGCTGACCGAGAGCATGTTCGCCTTCGACCTGGAGGACATCATCATCAAAATGGCGGCACTGAAAGCGCAGGGTGTCGGGTTCTCGCTGGATGACTTCGGCACCGGGTATTCGTCGCTAAGTTACCTCAAGCGCCTGCCGCTGGACCAGCTCAAGATTGACCAGTCGTTCGTGCACGACGTGTTGACCGATGCCAACGATGCGTCGATCGTCCGCATCATCATCACGCTGGGCCACAGCCTGGGGCTGGACGTGATCGCCGAAGGCGTGGAGACCATCGGCCAACGCCAGTTCCTGTCCACCCATGGCTGCGAGTTGTGCCAAGGCTACCTGATCAGCCGGCCGCTGCCGATAGCGGCATTCAACGCTTTTTTACAGGCCCATACCGCCGGGCAAGCGCCGGGATGAGGTCAGCGAGTCCGTCAAATCGCCAGCGGGTCCACATCCACGGCCCAGCGCAGCAGCCCCTTTCCGGCGGCGCCCTGGCGCGTGGCATGCAACACCGCGTGCCAGCCAGCCAGGAAGGTTTGCAGCGCAATACGCGAAGGGCTTTCGACCAGCATCTGCGCGCGTTCCACATTGGCGACGCGTTGCACGCTCATCGGTACCGCCGGGTACAGGGTGACGAGCGCGAAACCCGGCAAATCCGCCAGTTGCTCAGCCGCCGCCGTACTGGCGGCGTTTAGAAAACCCTGCGCCACCTCCTGCGTACGGGCTTCGGCGCGCAACAAGGCCTGGAAGCTGAACGGTGGCAGGCCGGCGCGTTCCCGCTCCGCCAGCTGCTGCGCCGCAAAAGCCGGGTAATCGTGCCGCTTCAGGGATGCAAAAAGAGGGTGGCGGGGGTGGAAGGTCTGGATCCACATTTCGCTCTGGCCGCTGATATCGGCATCGCGTCCGGCGCGTCCCGCCGCCTGCATCAGCAGGCCGAATAAACGCTCGGGCGCGCGAAAGTCGCTTGAAAACAGCGCGCCGTCCGGGTTGATGGCGGCCACCAGCGTAATACGGCGAAAGTCGTGCCCCTTGGCCACCATCTGCGTGCCCACCAGCACGTCCACCTCGCCCGAGTGGACCATGGCCAGCTGCGACTGCAGGCTGCCCGCCAGGCGAGTGCTGTCGGCGTCGATCCGTGTTATGTGTACCGGCTCACCGTCCGGCTTTTGTAGCGAAACCGAGTTGGGCCGGCGCACGTCGGCCAGCAGTTCGGCCAAATGCTCCTGCAGCCGCTCGGTGCCTCGCCCTACCGGTGCGATATCCATGTTGCCGCAGGCCGGGCAGGCGCGCGGCACCGGCTCGGCGTAGCCGCAGTGGTGGCAGCGCAAGGTTCGGTCGATCTTGTGGAATACCCGGTAGGCGCTGCAATGCGGGCAGTCGCTTTTCCATTCGCAGGCGGTGCATTGCAGCACCGGCGCATAACCGCGGCGATTCAGGAACACCAGGCTTTGTTCTCCGGCTGCAATACGTTGCTTGATGGCGTCCAGCAGGGGCGGCGAAAACACCGCCCGCCGGGGCTGGTTGTTCATGTCCACGCGGCGCACCTGCGGCAAGCGCGATTGCGGCCCGATGCGACTCGGCATTTCCAGCCGCAGGTAGCGCCCGCCCTGGTCCGCCGGGCGACTGTGATGCCAGCTCTCGAGCGAGGGCGTGGCGGACCCCAGTATTACCTTGGCGTTCTCCAATCGGCCCCGGTACACCGCCAGGTCACGCGCCGAATAACGCGCGCCTTCCTGCTGCTTGTAGCTCGGGTCGTGTTCTTCATCCACCACGATCAGCCGCAGGCCCGGCGCCGACGCGAACACCGCCATGCGCGTGCCCAGTACCACCCGCGCGGTACCGAAGTGCGCGGCCAGCCAGCTTTTAAGCCGCTGCGGGTTGGTCATGCCGCTGTGCAGCGCGACCACGGCCTGTTCACCGAACAGCGGGCAAAAACGCGCCATGAAGCGGGCCTGCAATTGCGGCGTGAGGTTGATTTCGGGCACCATCACGATGGCCTGGGCGCGCGGGTCGCGCAGCAGCAGATCCTGCACGCATCGCAGATAAATTTCGGTCTTGCCGCTGCCGGTAGCCCCAAATAGCAGGGAGGTGCCGATAGACTCGTAAAAGGCCGCGAGCGCTCCTTGTTGCTCCAGGCTCAACTGCATCGGCACAGCGCTGGCGATTGCGTCACCGCCTGGCCGTTGCGGAGCCGGGCTGCGTAGCAGGCGGCGTTGCAGTTGCTGCTCGCTCAAGTCGCGCAATTGAGGCGGCAAAGCCGCCAGCGCCACTTCGCCCAGCGAGCGCTGGTAATAACCGGCTGCGAAGCCGACCAATTTGCGCCAGCCCGGTGCCAGCGCCGGCAAACCAGTTAATGCCGATGCGACATAACGCAGTTTTTTTTCTGCGACCGGCGCGCTGGCGTCATGCTGCGCCGCATCCCAAACCACGCCGAGCGTCTCCCGCGTGCCCAAGGGCACCCGTACAAGGCTTCCCGGCGGGAGTAGCAACTCACTTTTATAACTTAGCGGCCCACCCACCGGGCTGTGGGCGGGGGTCTGGACCAGGATCGAAAGCAAATGGCTCATGAGCGGTTGCCAGTTGGGTCCCGTTGTTGATGTGAACTTGTGAAATACCGCTTAAGTACTTGATCTGTAAGTACTTTAGACTGGATCCAACAAATCTGTGGATAACTTTGTTGATAGTTACGCTCTACCGGCGCCAAAGCCTTGCGGATCAAGGCTTCGGCTGGAATGCCCGCGAAAACAGCATCGAGGCAATATGTATATGAATCAACAACTTGCGACGGCTATGGGTTTTGTAGCAAAGCCCGCCCGTTCAGGTAATCGATAGCGCGACTAAACAAAATTTTTGTGCATAAGTCAAGGGGCGGCACCCCATCAGGCAACAAATGTCGGTAGGCGTTTTTTATGATTTGTGTTAGCGCCGCAACCGTCGTGAGCAGGAGTGCACGGCGTCGACAAGTACTGCTACGTTTTCAGGAGGAGTGTGCTGGCTGATGCCGTGGCCAAGGTTGAAAATCTGCGTTGGACCGACACGGTCAGGTTCGTTCGCGGGCGCTTTATGGGGCGGGCCAAAACTCTCCAGCACACGGGCCACTTCGGCCTGAATCCGCTCCGGCGAGGCGAACAGCACATTGGGGTCGATATTGCCCTGCAGGGCTTTGCCGACGGTACCGCTTTGCCCGCCTACCAGGGCGCGCGCACGCCCGAGGTTTACGGTCCAGTCCAGTCCCAGCACTTCGCAGTCAAGCTGGCTCATTTCTTCCAGCCACAAGCCGCCGCCCTTGGTGAACACGATGCGCGGAATCGTCACGCCGCCGTGTTCGCGCTTGAGTTGGCGCAGCACCCGCGCGGTGTATGCCAGACTGAATTGTTGAAACGCGCCATCGGCCAACACGCCGCCCCAGCTATCGAAGATCATCACGGCCTGCGCGCCGGCATCGATTTGCGCGTTCAGGTACGCCGCCACGGCATCGGCGTTGACGGCGAGGATCCGGTGCATCAAGTCGGGGCGCGCGTACAGCATGGTTTTGACGCGACGATAGTCATCCGAGCCGGCGCCCTCCACCATGTAACAGGCCAGTGTCCACGGGCTGCCGGAGAACCCGATCAGCGGAACCCGGCCATGGAGCGCTTTGCGAGTCGAGGTGACGGCGTCGAACACATAACGCAGCTTGTCCATGTCGGGCACCGCCAATCTGGCAACAGCTGCTTCGTCGCTTACCGGGTTGGCAAAACGCGGCCCTTCCCCGATGGCAAAACTCAAGCCGAGGCCCATGGCGTCGGGCACCGTCAGGATGTCGCTGAACAGGATCGCCGCGTCGAGCGCATAACGTTCCAATGGCTGCAGCGCAACCTCGGTGGCGTAATCGGTGTTGGTCGCCAGGCCCATGAAGCTCCCCGCCCTGGCGCGCGTAGCTTTGTATTCAGGCAGGTAACGCCCGGCCTGGCGCATCAACCAGACCGGAGTGTGGTCTGTCGCCTGGCGCAGACAGGCGCGTAAAAAACTCGAGTTTTGCAGCGGAGCAAAGGTGTGCTGGAAGCTGGGTGCGGACATCCGCCGATTGTGGCATCAAGCCTCCATTCAGAGGCATTTGACGCCCGTCAAGGCACGGCCGGTCGACCGGCTTCTAGACGATGCTCAATGGAGCCGGTTGCGAGGCTGCGAACAGGGCCGCGCTTTCGCTGCATTGGCCGTCGGCCGATTCAGGCCACCAATCGTTGGCGTTTTCTTGCTCGCCTTCAGGCTGTTTCTTGGTAAACGCTGTCGCAGGGTCGGCGGGCGGGAGCGGAAGGGCGGGCGCCTGGGTGCGCGAGTCCGTGTTCTGGTCTGCAGGTGAATTACCCAAGATGTTCTCCCCTGATGCCGTTGACATAGCGGCAGTGGGCGGAACTATAGCGCGGAAACTTATATTTCGCGTGGTTTGCAAGCCACCGTTGCGCAAAGAAAGCGTGACTATTTTGGCCCAACCAGCCTACAAACGCGCCAGCACGGCCCGCACTTCCTGCACGCTCAAAATTTCCGACAACAATACCGGCGCCTTTCCACCCTGGTACAACACGTAAAGCGGCACGCCGTTGCGGCCCAACTGGCGCAGCGCGGCGGTAATGGCGGGGTCGCGCCGGGTCCAATCGGCGCGCAGCAAGGCTACTTTTTTAGAGGCGAGATCTGCCAGCACAGAGTGATCGCTCAGAGTGGTTTTTTTGTTGTACTGGCAGGTGACGCACCAGGCGGCAGTGAAATCGACAAATACCGGTTGCCCGCTCGCCACGAGCTGGTCGACACGGCCCGGCTCCCAGGTCTGCCAGCCGCTGGCGCTGCTGAGCACGGGCGCCTCGACCGGTTTGGTCAGATATGGGCCAACGCCCCATGCCAGCGCTGCCAGCAACGCCACCGACAGCGTGCCAACAATGGCGCGCGAACGCCCCGCCAGCGTCAATGCCCACACCACGCAGGCCAGGGCCAACAGCAGCGCCAGCAGCGCCCCTGCGCCGTCTATGCCGCTCTGTTGACCCAGCACCCACACCAGCCAGGCCACCGTGGCAAACATCGGGAAGGCCAGGAACTTTTTCAAGGTGTCCATCCAGCCACCCGGACGCGGCAAGGCGCGTGCAAATGCTGGCACAAGGCTGGCGGCGAGATAAGGCAGCGCAAGACCGACACCGATGGCCGCGAAAATCGCCAACGCCTCAGGCGCAGGCAGGGCCACCGCCAGACCCAGCGACGCGCCCATGAAAGGTGCGGTGCAGGGTGCGGCTATGGCGACCGCCAGGACACCGGTCAAAAACGCATTCGCCGCCGGGTGTTCAAGTCGCAAACTGGCTACCGAGGAAGGCAAGACCCTGGTCAATTCAAACAAGCCGGACAAGTTCAGGCCGATCAAGGTGAACAACGCCGCCAATGCGGCAACCACGGCTGGGTTCTGCAATTGAAAGCCCCAACCCAGGCTCTCGCCCGCGCTGCGCAGCAGCAGCATTACGACGCCCAGCGCAACGAAACTCAACAGCACCCCGCCGGTATACGCAAAACCGCTGACGCGGTGCGCGCGCCGGTCGCCCACGTGGCGCGCAAAGCCCAGCACTTTGATTGCCAGCACCGGAAACACACAAGGCATCAGATTGAGGATCAACCCGCCAATCAGAGCGCCCAGCAAGGCAGCCCAAAAAGTGAGCGGCACAGCCGTAGACCGGGCCCCCGCATCCGAGCGCTGGGCATTGTTGCCAGGGGTTGTTTGCAGTGGCGGCGACAGCGCCGCGGCCACAGCCACCGGTGGCCATGGGCCTTGGACCTTGAGTTCGGCCCGATACGCGTCAGCGCCTAGCGCGAGTACCACCGGCATGACCGAAGGGCTGTTGCTGCGTTGGGCCGACAGCGGCACGCTGGCGTTCCAGACCGCGCCATCCCAGCCCTGCGTCCACTGGGCCGCGGTTTCGATCACCTCGGGCGTTTCGGGAAAAAACGCCAACGTCTTGCCACGCAATTCCGGCGGCAAACCAAGCAGGCTGAGTTTGATGGCCCGCGGTTCGACAACCACCGTGCTGCCAACGCCAGCCGCCAGCGGCTTGGGCGCGGCTAGAAATGCGGCTTCAAACGCGGCGCCCTGGCTGGCGGTGGAGCTTTTAACCGGAATCTTCAGTGCAAATTCGCCATCCTGGGGGATACATTCCTGTTTGCAGACCAGCCAGGACGCCTTGAGTTTGATGTCGATGTCACCCGACAACAACGGGGGTCGGAAGTCCGGCGTAAGCGTCAGCGGCACTGGCAATAACACCGTGCCTTCGTAGCCGTAATTGGCAAGATTGCCGATCGGGATTTTTTTTGGCGCAGGCCATGCGATGGGACCCGCGGTTACGCCCGACGGGAGCGACCATTGCAAATCGGTCGGCAAGCCTGAATCACCCGGGTTTTTCCAGTAGGTATGCCACCCGGGTTGGTGTGCGAGTTGCAAGCCAACCCAAACAGTTTGACCCACAGTGACGCCGTCCGGTGCGTGCGCCAGAAGTTCGGCGCGCACCTGCTCGGTCGCTACCACCGGTCCTGCAGTGGAGCCGAACTGGGCCCATGTGGCGATGGGGGTTGCCCCGGCCGCGACGAGCACGGCGCCGCCCATCAGGCGTGCAAAACGGGACATATAAGTCATTCAGTCGTAGGAGCGCAGCTTGGGAGCAAAGTTCCGGGGCGTCATCTGCTGGTGTCGTCGGCAGGCGCGAAGGTATTACAGCGATTTGACGCTTCAAGCCCAAAAGCAAGGCCGCCTTGCCGGAAAAGGTCTTGCGTCATGCCGCCGAATAATAGCCGCAGGCTGCGAGCGACTTCAACGGGGGGGTTGTCGGGTTCAGCTTTTTTGCTTGCGCGTAACTGCTTTTTGGCCGCTTGATTTTTATCGGGCCGACCTCACTTTCGATGCATGAACGCAACCAAGACCTCCCACGCCAGGACCAATCTAACCACTGTGCATGTGCTTGCCGCACTGCTGGAACGGCTGGAAAACAGCTCGGTTCCGGTGGGGGCAGAACAGTACCGCTCGGTTGTCTTACACTTGGTGAATGAATTCAACGAAGTTTCGGACCAGGGTTTGGGTGCCTTGCTCGATGCACACCCGGCCGCGGCGCAGGTGTACGAAAACGTGAATTACGCCAATGCAGGCCTGTGCCGCTCGTCGCTGGAGACCTCTCTTGCGGCGGAGTTGCAGGCTAAAACAGCCATAGAACGCGCTATGCGCCCACCCAAAAAAGGTATTACTCATGGCCAAAGCTGAAGCAAAAACGGCGGTGATGGCCGACGGCCTGCGTTACAAATCCAAGGCCTCCGGCTCACCTTTTGCGGCCGCCGCATCGTTCGGCGGAGCCACCATGTCGTGTTTCATGTGCGGAAAACATCGTGCACGTTCACTCATGGGCACACGTAAGGTGGCAGGCAAGTCGCAAACCGTTTGCGCGCCCTCGTGCAAGGCGCTGGACGACGCTGCCAACGGTAGAGTTGCCAGCCGCGCCAGTTCGACCTGAAAACCAGCGCCCGATAGCGCGCCGGTTTCAGGCGCGTAACGCGGCGATCGAATGGCGCAGGTTCGCGCGGGCCTGGGCTTCGTATCTCGCACTGAAATTGACGGTTTGGAATATCCCCCCCCGCGCCATAAATTGCTCCAGGATGCGCAGCCTGCGGCTTTTGAATGCATCTTCCGGAACCGACGCATATTCCGCCCGTATCTGGGCTTCGTAAGCGTCGAACAAGGTGGTTTGCGCGCCCAGAATCGCCAGATCCACATCGAGCAAAATTTCTTGATCCGGAGTTTGTGGCAGCGTGTTGTGGCAGGTCGCCATGACCAGCGCGTGGACTCTTGCCGCAACCTCGTTCGAGGCGCCCTCCGACCGCAGTACGTCGCGCGCCCAGTCGGCGCTTTGCGACTCATTGCCGACTGCTGGAATTTCATATATCGCGTCGTGGAACCACAACGCCAGTTCGATCTCTTCCGGGTGCGCGGCCGTATGACGCACGGCATCGAAATGCCTGAAACACGCGCCCAGATGTTGCAGCGTGTGGTAAGCGCGATGGGGCTCCGAATAGCGCGCCAGCAGCGTCTGCAATAGTGCAAGGTCGGCGTGGGGACATCCCAGCCCCCGCCACATCGATTGCCAGGCTTTTTTGTATTGCATCAATGAAAGTCGCGCATCGGGCTTCCGGTCGGGGGTTGGAATGGCCTGATCGTAACGACAACAACGGGCCGTGCGCGGGTCACCGATGCATTCTTCGCCCACGTCGATAATGGGGGCGTCGCCCAGCGCGGGCACCGTCCTTCCTTTCCCATGATGAAAAATCCCGATCCCCACGCCGAACAACCGGTCCTTGTGCTGCAAGGCGGAGGCGCTTTGGGCGCCTACCAGGCCGGGGTGTACGAGGCGCTCGATAAAGAGGGCATACGGCCGCAGTGGGTGGCCGGTGTGTCGATTGGTGCCATCAACGCGGCCATCATCGCGGGCAATCCGCCAGAGCGGCGTGTGGCGCGGCTGCATGAGTTCTGGGACGGCGTGTCGTCGCAGTTGCTGGCGCCGGCCTTGCCCGATGGATACGGTCCGCTGATGCGCGAAATGTTCAACGAGTCCAGTGCGGCTCTGGTGGCGTTGGCGGGCGTGCCGGGGTTCTTCACACCGCGTTTTCCGCCCGCGCCTTTCCAGCCCGCCGGCACACCCGGTGCGTTGAGTTATTACGATACCGCACCGTTGGAGAAAACGCTGGAGCGGCTGGTCGACTTCGACCTGATCAACACGCCCGACGTGAAACATAAAGTGCGCCTGTCGGTCGGAGCGGTCAATGGGGAGACCGGCAACGTCCGTTATTTCGACTCCACCGATGCCACCTACACCCAGCCCATCGGTGCGCGGCACATCATGGCCAGCGGTGCCCTGCCGCCCGGGTTTGCGCCGGTGGAGATCGACAAGCAGTTTTATTGGGATGGCGGCCTGGTATCCAA
>JANYBQ010000140.1 GCA_025360705.1 Betaproteobacteria bacterium
GCCAGCGACCGGGCTTCGTACATAACCGGTGACGCGGTCACAGTGGACGGCGGCTTTACGCGCATGTTGCTGAACCTGATTCCGCGCGCGGGCTACGAACGCGGCTCACACTAGAGGAGCGCCATCCGGCCACTGAAGGAAACCAACATGACACAGAACAACTTCTCGTGGAACCTTAACCGCCGGCACATCGTGCAAGGCGCGGTCGCGGTGCTGTCGAGTCTCGCGTTCGGCAGCGCCCGCGTGGCGGCGCAGTCGTCCGACAGTCCGATCCGGATCGCGGTCGGTTTTCCACCCGGTGGCTCGGGCGACCTTTTCGCGCGCATATTGGCCGACGGGTTGCGCGAGGAGATGTCACGGCCGGTGCTGATCGAGAACAAACCGGGCGCCGGCGGGCTTACGGTGGCGGTCGGTTTTCTGCGCGCGCCCAAGGACGGCAGCCAGCTCATGCTGGCCACCGGTTCGACGGCGGTGTCGGCGCCGATTTCGCGCGCCAAGCCGCCCTACAACCCGGTCGAGGACTTCCAGTGGATCGCCCTGATGTCCAACGCGCCGTTCGTGATCGCGGTGAATCCCGCTTTGCCGGTTACCGACCTGAAGGGACTGGTGGCCTATGCCAAGGCGCGGCCGCATCAGATGTCGTACGGCCACGCCGGGCTTGGCACCACCGTGCACCTTGCCGCGGAATTGTTCAAGGACCGCGCGGGCATCGACGTGGTGGATATCGCCTACGCGGGCAGCGCCGGTGCGATCACCGACACGATTGCCGGCAAT
This sequence comes from Betaproteobacteria bacterium, assembly GCA_025360705.1. Taxonomy (GTDB): domain Bacteria; phylum Pseudomonadota; class Gammaproteobacteria; order Burkholderiales; family Burkholderiaceae_C; genus CAISIP01. The sequence goes on from JANYBQ010000140.1 coordinate 775, forward strand.
GTGCAATTCGTCGTTGAAACCTCGGGAGCGCTGTTGCAGTTTCACAAGGCCGGCAAGTTGCGCATCATCTGCACCATGTCCGAAGCACGCGAAAAAATAGCGCCCGAGATCCCTACGGCGCGTGAGGCGGGCTACGACCTGCTCGCCGGTACGTCCAACCTGCTGGCCGCACCGCTCGGCACGCCGCATGAAGTCGTCGACCCGATCGCGAAGGCCGTCAACCGCCTGATGGAAAAACCCGCCGTGCAGGAACGTCTGCTTCAACTTGGCATCCAGCCCATCACCAATTCGAGCCCGGCGCAGGCGCGTGCCTTTGTGGCCAGCGAGGTTGCGCGCTGGAGCGCAGTGGTCAAGAAACTCGGGATCGCGCTTTGATGGCGGACGGCGACAACATCGGCGCCGTCGCGGCGCTGCTTTCGCCCGGGGCTATCGCAATAGTCGGCGCATCGGACAACTCGCGCTGGTCGACAACCACGTTCGACAACCTCACGCAAGGCGGCTTTCAGGGGCAGGTGCACCTGGTCAATCCGCGCGGAGCGATGGCGCACGGGCGCCAGGTGGCGAAGTCGTGCGCCGCAGTGGGACAAAAAATCGACGTCGGCCTGGTCATGGCGCCGGCCTCCGCCGTTGCCGATGCGATCGCCGACCTGGCAGCGGCGGGAGCGCATTCAGCGGTGGTTTTGACAGCCGGCTTTTCCGAGATGGGCGCCGATGGCCAACTGCTGCAGGAGCGTGTACGCAGCGTCGCGGCGAAGCACAAAGTACGCCTGCTCGGGCCGAATTGCCTCGGCTTCATCAACTTCGTCAACCGGGCCTATGTCTGGACCACGCCGGTGATGGTGCCTTCCAGCAATTGCGGCGTGGCGATTGTTTCGCAGAGCGGCGCTACGGCTTATTTCCTGTCGACGCTGGCTTGCCAGCAAGACGTAGGCCTGAGCCATGTGGTGTCCACCGGCAACGAAGTCGATCTGGACGGTGCCAGCTTCATCGAATACCTGATCGACGACCCGCACACGCGGTCGATTGCGGTGTTCGCCGAGACCTTTCGCAGCCCGGCGCGTTTCCGGCGCGCAGCGCAACGTGCGCTGGCGGTTGGCAAACCGTTGGTGGTGCTCAAGATCGGCGCCAGTGAGGTCACCGCCAAATCGGCCTTGGCGCATACCGGCGCGCTGGTCGGCGACGACCGGGTTTTCGCAGGGATCTGCCAGCAATTCGGCATCATCCGCGTGCACTCGATGGAGGAACTGCTGGCCACCGCCGACATCGCGGGCCGAACCGGGGTGATGCGCGCGGGGGGCCTGTGTGTCGTCACCAATTCCGGTGGCGTGGGGGAAATTGCCGCCGACACCGCCGCGTTGCGCGGTATTGCTTTGCCAGCGATTTCAGACGCCACGGCGGAAGTGTTGCGCGACACCATTCCCGCGTCCGCGACTGCGCACAATCCGCTTGACCTGACCGGGTCGGTCACGCCAGAACAGTGCGAAAACGCCTTGCGCGTGCTGGGCGGCCAGGCCGACTATGCCG
>JANYBQ010000143.1 GCA_025360705.1 Betaproteobacteria bacterium
CACTGTTTCATGCGATTCGCCATTTGTCCCAGAGCTATCGCCATTGCAGCCTCACCGAGAACTTTGACGACCTCAGGATGTTGGCCATAACCGCAGGCGCACCAGTTTGCCGGTCGACATACGACTTCAAAATATCCATTACGCTCATTTCAAGGTTGTTGATTTGAGCCGCAAGACATTCGCGGCTCAAATTTGATGTTATGGCTGGCATTGGCTCGGGACAAAGTCAAAAATCTTGTCGGCGTCATGTCATCCTTTCCTTATAGGCTCGCGGGCATCGGAAGTGCACAAGTTCTTACCGGCCTCATGCCCAGCCCGCGTCCACCACGAACTCCTGCGCCGTGACCATGCGCGCGGTGTCAGCGGCCAGGAACATCACCATGTGTGCGATGTCGGTGCCGACGATACGGCCCGGGATGCAATGGTTCAAATCCATCGCGCGTTCGCCCGCCTCATCCAGCCATAACGCGATCTGACGCTCGGTCATCACCCAGCCGGGCACCACGCAGTTGACGCGGATGTTGTCCGGCCCGACTTCGCGCGCCAGCACGCGCGTAAACCCCAGCATGGCCGACTTGCAGGTGGCATACACCGACAAACCGATGCCTTTGTTTTTCCAGCTCCCCGAGCCCATATTGACGATCGCGCCACCACCGCGCGCCCGCATGCTAGCCAATACCGACTGAGTCGCAAAAAAGTGCGGCCGCAGGTTGATGGCCACCCGTTCGTCAAAGTATTCGGCGGTGACTTCTTCCAGCACGTGACGCTGGTCGTTGGCAACGTTGTTGACCAATACGTCAGCGCCGCCGGTCAACTCCAGCAAGGCGGCCATGGCCGCCTTGAGCGCGGCCACATCGACAACGTCGCAGGCCTTGAAATACACCTGCTTGAGACTTGCAGCCAAGGCTTCTCCCGCAGCCGCATCGCGGTCCAGCAAACCGACGGTACAGCCCTGACCCGCGAACCCGCGCACTATGTCAGCCCCAATGCCGCTGGCGCCGCCAGTAACAATGACACTGCGCCCGCGCAGGCTGTTAAACGCTACGCCGGCAAACGTGACTTCGGGAATCGGGTTATTGGCCATGGCGGGACATCCTTTGAATAGGGCTATGGAGCGAGGCGGCTATCGTACCTGCCCGGCCATGGACAAGGCCGCGCCGGCGTCAGCGGAACATCGACCCGCTTTCTACAATGCCACAAGAACCCACCCCTCAATTTCAGGAGCACGCGATGATCGTTGAACGTATCTGGACCGGCAATTCGTACCGCAATTTCAACTACCTGATTGCATGCCCCGAGACCGGCGAAGCCCTCGCTATCGACCCGCTGGATCATGAGAAATGCCTGTCCACTGCCAAGGCGCGCGGCTGGCATATCACCCAGCTGCTCAACACCCACGAGCACCTCGACCACACCGGAGGCAACGCGGCCGTGGTGGCAGCCACCGGCGCCAAGGTGATCGCTCACCACAATGCAGCAGGGCGGATCAGCGGTGTGGACCGCGGCGTCAAGGCCGGCGACCTGATCAAGGTCGGCAAGACGGTGGAACTGGAATGCCTGGATACGCCGGGCCACACCATGTGCCACATCTGCCTTCTTTCGCGCACCGACCAGCCGGCGCTGTTCTCGGGCGACACGTTGTTCAATGGCGGGGCCGGCAACACCCACAACGGTGGCGACACCGGAATGCTCTACGCCACGTTCGCGGACCAGCTAGCGCTGCTACCCGACAACACGCAAATTTATCCCGGTCACGACTACATTGAAACCAACCTGAAGTTCACCTTGTCGCGCGAGCCGGCCAATGCGGCGGCGCAAGCACTGTTGCCCACGGTAGCGGGACACGACCCGGCGACATCGGTGGTCACCACGCTAAAAGACGAAAAGCAGCACAACACTTTTTTCCGCTTGACCAACGCAGGCGTGATCGCGAAATTGCGCGAGAGTTTTCCGGACCTGCCCGAGAAGCCGGACGCTAAAACGGTGTTCATAAAGCTGCGTGAGTTGCGCAACACATGGTAGAGCAAGGGTGCCAGTTCCGGCTTGCGATATGCGGCGCGACGAACGACTTCTGGCACACATAACGCAGGCGCTGCGCAGCTTCGCTGTGCAAGACCTGTCACATCCGTCGCAACGCGCCGCCGCGGTTGCACTGGCCGTTACCGACGCGGGTCATGGTCCCGATTTGCCGGGGTTTCCCGTCTCCACCGCCTGGAGTTCCACGGCCGCGCTGGTGCTCACGCGGCGCGCGGGCAAGCTGCGTAATCACGCGGGGCAGTGGGCACTACCGGGCGGACGTATCGAGGCCGGTGAAAGCGCCGAGGAGGCTGCGCTGCGCGAACTGTATGAAGAGGTGGGTTTGCAGCTGAGCCCCAGTGCCGTGTTGGGGCGGTTGGACGACTTTTCCACGCGTTCGGGTTTTGTGATGACCCCCGTGGTGTTATGGGCGGGAGCCGCGCGCGGCATGCGGGCCAATCCGGATGAAGTGGCGGCTATACACCGCATTCCGGTGGAAGAGTTCCTGCGTCCCGACGCACCGATGCTTGAAACAATGGAGGGCAGTGTTCATCCGGTACTGCGCATGCCGGTGGGGGATAAATGGATTGCCGCGCCGACTGCCGCGATCCTGTACCAGTTCCGCGAGGTTTGTATCCTGGGACGGCAAACCCGGGTGGCGCATTTCGAACAGCCAACGTTCGCGTGGAAGTAGCGGCTGGCCCGGCCGTCAGCGTGGCTGCATCGCGCTGATCGCGGCGTGCAGGTCGCGCGCCCAGGTGCGCCGATCGCGATCCTGGGCGTACTGCGGCACGCCGTACGCGACCACGGCGCGCAACTGCCGCGCGCACAAGGTACGCCACAGCGAACCCAGCAGCGATTCGTCGCCGATGTAACTCATGGCCCGGCTGGCCGCGCCAGTCCGGCCATCGACAAATTGCAGCAGCACCGGCTGCACTGGCGCGTGGGCCGAGATGGCAGCCTGGATCAGGTTGGCATGAAACGGCAACAAGGTCTTGCCGTCGCCCGTGGTGCCTTCGGGAAAAACGGCCAGAATGTCGCCGTCCTTCAGGGCCTGGGCCATCCGGTGCACGACCCGCATGACATCGCGCCTGGACGCGCGCTCTATGTACAGCGTGCCGCTGGCCGTGGCCAGCGTGCCAATCAGCGGCCACTGTTTTACATCGGACTTGGAAACGAAGCGGCAGTGGCGCGCCGCGTGTAGAACCAGGATGTCGAGCCATGAAATATGGTTGGCCACCAACAGCATCGGGCCGCTTATCGGTGGTGCGCCGGTAAGCTGCAATTCAACGCCGAGGCGCCTTAGCATATCGCGCGCCCAGGCCTGGACGCGCTGGTCGCGCCGAGGCTGCGCCAAGCGCGGAAACACAAGCAGAATCTGCGCCATGCCCGAGAGCACATGCGCCAGCACGCGGCCCACACGCCAACACGCAACAGCGGTGTTCACGCCTCGAAGGCCAGCTGTCCGCCGACGATGGTGCAACGCACGCTGCACGGCAACTCGTAGCCGGAAAACGGTGTGTGTTTGCCATGGCTACGCAAGGACTGCGCATTGACCATCCACTCGGCATTGGGGTCGAATACACAGAGGTCCGCGGCGCCGCCCACCACCAGCCGGCCGGCGCTGGGTTGCAGCGAACCCAAGGCGCCGCCCAGGATCCGTGCCGGCTCGCAGGTCACCACCGCCAGCGCACGCGCCAGTCCCACGCCACTCAGGCGCGCCCACTTGAACGCCAAGCCCAGCAGCAGCTCTACGCCGGTGGCGCCGGGCACGCTTTCGGCGAACGGCAAGGTCTTGCCGTCCTCGTCCACCGGTGTGTGATCGGACACCAGCGCATCGATGGTGCCGTCGGCCAGCGCCGCACCGATGGCATCGCGGTCGCGCTGTTGGCGCAGCGGCGGATTCAAGCGCGCGCGGCTGTCGAAATATCCGATGTCGATGTCGGTCAGGTGCAGCGAATGGATGCTCACGTCACACGTGAGCTCAAGGCCTTCGGCTTTGGCTGTGCGCACCACGTCGATGCCCGCCGCGCTGCTCAGGCGGCACAGATGTACACGCGCTCCGGTCGCGCGCATCAGTTCCACGATGGTGTGCACGGCTATCGTCTCGGCCGCCACCGGTATGCCGGACAGGCCCATACGCGTCGCCAGCGGCCCGCTGGCAACAACCCCGTCGCCCAGATCGCGGTCCTGCGGGCGCAGCCATACGGTGTAGCCAAAGGTGCTGGCGTACTGCAAGGCGCGAAGCAACACCTGCGTATTGCCCAGCGGCACCTCGGCCTGGCTAAAACCGACACAACCCGCCTGCGTCAGTTCAACCATCTCGGTCAACACCTCGCCGGCCAGTGCACGTGTGAGGGCGCCCAGCGGATAGACCCGCGACCGGTGCAACTTCTCGGCGCGGTACTTGAGCATCTCCACCAGGCCCGGCTCGTCCAGCACCGGATCGGTATCGGGCGGGCAGACCACGCTGGTGACGCCACCCGCCACGGCGGCGGCCAATTCCGACTCCAGCCTATGGGCGTGTTCGTGTCCCGGTTCACCCAGGCGCACGGCCAGGTCCACCAGACCCGGCGCGACGATGCAGCTGGAGGCATCGATGGTCTTGTCGGGCGAGAAGTTATCGGGGATGTTGTCTATCGCCGCGATGTTTCCCTCTTGCAGCGCCACGTCGCAGACTTGGTCGAAACCGCTTGCGGGGTCCATCACGCGCCCGCCCTTGATGAGTATCTTCATGCCTCGTTACCCGCGAGGATACTCATCACGGCCATTCGCACCGCGATGCCGAAAGTCACTTGCGGCAGGATCACGCTATGCGCTCCATCGACCACCGCGGAATCGATCTCCACGCCGCGGTTGATCGGCCCCGGATGCATCACGATCGCGTCGGGTTTGGCGAGCCGCAGCTTCTCGGCCGTCAGGCCGTAACGCATGAAGAACTCCTGCGCCGACGGCAGCAATGCGCCGCTCATACGCTCGTTCTGCAGCCGCAACATGATCACCACGTCGCAGTCCCTGATGCCTTCTTCAAGCGAATGGCAGACCCGAACGCCCATCTGCGCCACGTCGGCCGGCACGAGTGTCTTGGGCCCCACTACACGCACCTCGGCACAACCCAGCGTGGTCAGCGCGTGGATGTCCGAGCGCGCTACGCGCGAGTGCAACACATCCCCCACGATGGCGACCGTGAGATTCGCGAAATCCTTTTTGTAATGTCGGATCGTGAACATGTCCAGCAACCCCTGCGTCGGGTGGGCATGGCGACCGTCGCCGGCGTTGATCACATGGACGTGCGGCGCCACGTGTTGGGCAATCAGGTAAGGCGCGCCCGACTCGCCGTGGCGCACCACGAAAATATCGGCCGCCATGGCGCTCAGGTTGGCAATCGTGTCGAGCAGCGATTCCCCTTTGGAGGCCGACGATCGCGCGATATCGAGGTTGATCACGTCGGCGCTCAGGCGCGTGGCGGCGATCTCGAACGTGGTGCGGGTGCGCGTCGAGTTCTCGAAGAACAGGTTGAACACGCTGCGCCCGCGCAGCAGCGGCACCTTCTTGACCTCGCGGTCGCTGACACTTACGAAGCTGGTTGCCGTATCCAGTACCTGGCTCAGGATGTCGGCGCTCAGGCCCTCGATCGACAACAGGTGGATCAACTCTCCGTTTTTATTCAGCTGGGGATTTCGTTGGGTCAACACGCTGCGGGCTTTCCGGTTACTCGACAATTTCCACTTGAAATGTGAATCCGCCCGACTGATCGCGCAGCAGCGCCAGCGACTGCCGGGACGCCACCGTGACGCGCGCCGCCGCGTAGTCGGCCTGGATCGGCAACTCGCGCCCGCCGCGGTCCACCAGCACCGCAAGCTTGACGCTGGCTGGACGGCCATAGTCGAACAACTCGTTGATGACGGCGCGGATGGTGCGGCCGGTGAACAACACGTCGTCCAGCACGATGATGTCGGCGCCGTTGACGTCGAACGGCAGGCGTGTGGGCTCGCGTGCCGACAAACCGCGCTGGGCGAAATCGTCGCGGTGCATGGCCGACGAGATCACGCCATGCGCGCCCGGCAAGTTCAAGTCGGCTTGCAGCCGCGCGGCCAGCCAGGCACCGCCCGATGTGATGCCCACCAGCCGCGTGTCGGGGCCGCGCAACAAGCGCACGCCCTGCACCAGTTCACGGTACAAGGCTTCGGCGTCCAGCACCAGATGGCTGGCGCTCATGGAAGCGCTCTCAAGAACTGCTCAAGAATGATGCAGGCCGCGCCTGCGTCGGCATCCGTGGCGCCATTGGACAAAGCCTCGGCGGTGCTGTAACGCTCATCCACTTCGAACACCGGCAACTTGAAGCGGGCGCGCAAGGACCGCGCGAACTTGCGTGCCAGCAAGGTGTTTTCGTGTTCCGCGCCATCGGGGTGATAAGGCACACCGACAACCAGCGCTTGGGGTTGCCACTCCAGCACACGCGATTGAATTTGCGCCATACGGGCGTCCCCGGTCGCCGCGATGGTGGCAAGCGGGCGGGCGCTACGCAACAGGCGATTGCCAAAGGCGGCACCGGTGCGCTTGGTGCCGAAATCGAGCGACAGGAAGGTTTGCAGACCGGCAGAAACAACAACGGCTTCGACCTTCGGGCCGGTAGTCCGTTGCGCCGTACCGGCCTCAGGCATGCCCAGCCTGGGGTGACAACATCCAGACCTGCAGGCCGAGCAGCCCCAGGGCCTTGTCGTAACGCTGCTCCACCGGAGTGTCGAAAATCACGGCGATATCGGCGTCCACGGTCAACCAGCTATTTTCACCCAACTCGGATTCCAGCTGGCCTTCGCCCCAAGCCGAATACCCCAGCGACACCAGCACCCTGCGCGGGCCCGCACCGGTGGACAAGGCCTCCAGCACGTCTTTGGAAGTGGTCATTTCCAGTCCGCCGGGAATACACATGGTGGAGGCATACACGGGCTCGCCTGGTTTGTCCTGCTGCGCAAAGGTAGCTTCATGCAGCACAAACCCGCGGTCCACCTGCACCGGGCCGCCCTGAAACACCGGCGCTGACATCAGATCGGCCCGTGCTAGCGGCAATTCCACCTTGTCGAACAGCACTTTCAGGTTTATGTCGCTGGGCTTGTTGATGACCAGGCCAAGCGCTCCACGTTCACTATGCTCGCAGACATACACCACGCTGCGTGAGAACGATGCGTCCTCAAGACCGGGCATGGCGATCAAAAAATGATTCGTCAGGTTCATGGGCGCAGAATCACCGGGCATGTTCGAATTTTAGCGGGCATCATCCGGGGATCATGGAAAAGACATTCGCAAGTGGACTGATGTGGTTCAGGCGCGACCTGCGCATCGACGACAACGCGGCCTTATGTCTGGCGTTGAAGTCGTGTCGGCAGGTTCATTGCGTGTTTGTTTTCGACTCCGAAATTCTCAACCCGTTACCCCGCGCGGACCGCCGGGTGGAGTTCATCCGCGAATCTCTGGTCGAGCTGGATATTAATCTGCGCGCTGCATCTGGCGACCCTGATGCGGGCCTGATTGTTCGGCACGGCACTGCCGTCCAGGAAATCGTGGCGCTGGCAAAAAAACTCGGCGTCCTATCGGTTTTTGCGGCGCACGACTACGAGCCCCAGGCGGTCGCGCGGGATCAAAAGGTGCTGGGCGCGCTTGCCAACGCCGGTATTGCGCTGCATACCGTGAAAGATCAGGTGGTGCTGGAAGGCCGCGAGTTGCTGACCCAGGCGGGTTCCGCCTACACCGTTTTTACACCCTACAAAAACGCCTGGCTGGCCAGGGTTGACGAGTTGCGGCTACGTGAACATAACTGCGCGGACTATGCTGGAGCGCTGGCGCCGCGGCCCGAGCAAATGCGTTCGGCTGTACCCACATTGGCCGAAATCGGCTTTGAGCCGACCAATCTGTCGACGCTGGCGATACCCACCGGCGCCGCCGGAGCGCGGCAGTTATTCCAGGAGTTTTTCGAACGTATCGACGACTACCACGCCACGCGCGATTTTCCGGCTGTTAAGGGTCCGAGTTATTTGGGTGTGCATCTGCGTTTTGGCACGGTATCGATCCGCAAGCTGGCCGCTACCGCGCTGCAGCTGTCGGCGCAAGGCAGCCCCGGCGCGGCCGTGTGGCTCAGCGAACTGGTCTGGCGCGACTTCTATTTCCAGATCCTCGCCAATTTCCAGTACGTCGCGGCTGGCGCGTTCAAGCCCGCATACGACGCGATCAAGTGGGAAAAAGGCAAACACGCGGATGCGATGTTCCGGGCCTGGTGTGAAGGCCGCACCGGATATCCGCTGGTCGATGCCGCGATGGCGCAGATCAACCAGACCGGCTATATGCACAACCGGCTGCGCATGGTGGCCGGGAGTTTTCTGGTCAAGGACCTCGGCATCGATTGGCGCCGCGGCGAAGCCTTTTTTGCCGAGCATCTGAACGACTTCGACCTGTCGGCCAACAACGGCGGCTGGCAGTGGGTGGCGTCGACTGGCTGCGACGCACAGCCTTACTTCCGCATCTTCAACCCGGTCAGCCAGAGCGAAAAGTTCGACCCGCAAGGCAGGTTCATCCGGCGCTATGTTCCGCAACTGGCCAACTTGCCGGATGCCGCCATCCATGCGCCATGGACCGCCAGCCCGATAGAACTGGAGGCGGCAGGCGTCAGGCTTGGCGACAACTACCCGCGGCCGATCGTCGCGCACGACCAGGCGCGTGCCTGTACGCTGCAGCGATATACGGTCGTGCGCAACGCGGCCTGAACCGGTCTTGTCAAACCGGTATTTCGGATTCTGGAATTACTGCGCAGTACTCCCGGATCAAACCCAGCAGTTCCTCTTCGGAATATGGCTTGCCGAGGTAATGATCGACACCGAGTTCGCGCGCGTGTTCACGATGTTTTTCAGCGATCCGCGAGGTGATCATGATGATGGGCAAGCCGCGCAGGCGCTCGTCGCCGCGGATATTGCGCGCCAGATCGAAGCCGTCCATACGCGGCATCTCGATATCGGACAGCACCACCGCCGGCAGCTCTTCCTGCAGCCGCTCGAGCGCCTGCAGACCATCGTTGGCAAGCACGACCCGATAACCTTCGCGTTTTAGCAGGCGTTGCGTCACGCGGCGTACCGTAATGGAATCGTCCACCACCATCACAAGCGGCGTCTGTACTGCATTCAAGGCCCGATGAACCGCGTTACCCGTGTCCTGCGGCGACTGCGCGGAAGGCGCTTGTCGCACGGCCGTCTGCATTTGCAGCGCCTGCTCGCCGTAAACGGTAGCCATGGCAACCAGGTTGTAAATCAACACCACGGCCCCGGATGCCAGCACCGACATACCGGTCAGGCCCGGCACGCGTGACAACTGCGGCCCGAGGTTCTTTACCACCACCTCCTGGTTGCCCAGCACTTCATCCACATGCGCGGCCACGCGCTGGCCAGCGCTGCGAAATACCACCACGGCTAGATGTCTGGCGGCCGGTTCGTTGCTCAGCGCGCTTGCCTGCAACAAGGCGCCAGCCCAGTAGAACGGAATCTGTTCGCCGGCATGGGTGAAGGTGTTCGAAACGTACGCCTGCGCGACCTCGGCGGCGGGTACCCGCTTGACGACTTCCACCAGATGCGAAGGCACGCCCACGGCCAACTCACCCAGGCGCAGCATCACCACCTGCGTCACCGCCGTGGTCAGAGGAACCACCAGCTTGAAAGTGGTCCCCGCGCCCGGCCGGGCCGAGGTCTCGATGCGGCCGCCCAGCGCATCGACTTCGGAGCGCACCACGTCCAGCCCGATGCCGCGACCCGAAAGCTCGGTGATCTTGTCCGCGGTCGAAAACCCGGGCGCGAATATCAGGTTGGCGATCTCGTCATTGCTCATTACCGTTCCAGGACCCACCAGACCCTCGGCAATGGCCTTGTCGAAAATGCGTTTAAGGTCAAGGCCCGCGCCATCGTCGCTGAACTCCACCGATACATCGTTGCCTTCGTGGCGCAGTTCGATCGTGATCGACCCGGCCGGCGGTTTGCCGGCGGCAATCCGCTGCTCGGGGCTCTCGATGCCATGCGCCACGGCGTTGCGCAACATGTGTTCGAACGCCGGCGCCATGCGCTCCAGCACGCTGCGGTCCAGGTCCATCGAGCCGCCGATGATGTCGAGTTTTACCTGCTTGCCGCCATCCTTGGACGCCTGGCGCACGACGCCGTACAGACGCTCGGAAATCCCTTCGAACTCAACCATCCGCGTGCGCAACAGGTCGCGCTGCAACTCGCGCGCCTGGCGCGCCTGCGTTATCAGGTCGTCCTCCGTGCCTTCCATCGTGCGTTGCAGATTGCGCTGCACCGTGGCCACATCGGACACCGATTCGGCCATGATCCGCGTGAGTTCCTGCAGCCGCGTGAAGCGGTCGAATTCGAGCGGGTCGAAGTCCTGCGCGTGGTCCTTGGTCTGCGCCATGCGCGACTGCATCTGGGACTCGGACTGCAACTCGATCTCGCGCAGTTGCTCGCGCAGGCGGTCGAGGTTGCCGGTCAGGTCTTTCAGCGAGGTGCGCATCTGGCCCAGCCGCGCTTCCAGCCGCGAACGGGTGATGATGACTTCCCCGGCCTGGTTGATGAGCCGGTCCAGCAACTGCGCGGACACCCGCAAGGTCTGGCTGCCAGCTGTACG
>JANYBQ010000172.1 GCA_025360705.1 Betaproteobacteria bacterium
TCGGCCAGCTTGACTCCGGTTAGTTGAACCGCTCCGCTGAGTCTCACAACCGGCCTGCCTGCCTGCTCGAAAGAAAGTTTCAGAACTGCATCCAGCATGGCTTGCCGCACTTGCAACGGCACCCCGCTCGGGATGTACGGCCGATACGGCGCCAGGTCGAAATTTTTCAGGTTGATGCTTGTATCGGTTTTTTGCAACAGCGCAATTGCTCGCGGATGGTTTTCTGTAATTGGTTTTTTATCAGCCAGGGAGCCGTCAGCCAGGCCAATGCCCACAACAGCAACAAGCCGGTCACCAGCCAGAAGACGAGGCGCGCCCATTTTTGCCGGGCGACCAAATTCAATTGCATTGAGGAAGTTTTCAGCGCGGTGGGCAAAAGGTCAATGGCGCAGAATTAAAAAACCGATGGAATTGTCCAAAAGAAAGCCCGACGAACTGGCCAAGGCCGGTTCGCCGGGCTCGACGGCGGACGCGAGGTCCATGCCGTCTGGCTCGCAAAGTGGGAGATTGAAGTCCCTCAATGCTATGGTGCCAAGAGATTGTCACCATGGTTCGCCGGGGCCGCTTTATCTAACCACCCTAGAGTGGTGGGACTGGCTACTGCCGACTTGCGCCTGATTGCTCAGACAATTGCAGTCTAGGCCTCTCAACCGTGAAATACAAGCGCAAAATCCTGTTAATTATTATGCCAATGGGAAATTATGAAGACGTCTAATATGGTTGACTCGTTATATCAACGAAATTAGAATCGCCCGGAACCCGGTCCATGTATTCGGGTTAACCCGCATCGCTGCCGACCCCGGCAATTTCGACCAACTGCAAGAAAACCCGTAGAGGGGCAGAATGTTGAAAGCGTACCAACCCATCGATAGCCCGCCTCTTGCCACTGCCAGCAGTGCGTTGCGAAGCCGGCATGCGTGAAGAAGGAAGAGTTATGACGGCGTCGACAAATTTAATCCAGGGTCTGCGAACCTGCGTTGCGGACATCGCCCAGGGGCTATTCGAAATCACCCATAACGGGTTCGCCATGCTTGGCTTGGCGGTGATGTTCGCCACGCTCACGTTGACGGCGCGTCCCGATATCCGCGAATTGGGAGAGACCCAACTCAGAGACTGGCTGGAATCGCGCCAGATATTGCCTGGCAACGTTGAAACTCCGGCCAGCACCCCACCAGCCGAGACGATCGATCGTGCCACGGCCAGCGACCCCAGGGACTTACCCAAGCAGCAAGCCAGCGTTGCCTTCTGGCTCAGCAAGAAATACCGCGTCGCTCCGGAGCCACTGAGTTCCCTGGTTGCCGAGGCTTATGACATCGGGCGCCGCACCAAGCTCGACCCGACCCTGATCCTGGCGATCATGGCGGTGGAGTCGGGCTTCAATCCTTTCGCGCAAAGCGCGGTGGGCGCGCAGGGGCTGATGCAGGTCATGACCAAAATCCACGGCGACAAGTACGAGACCTTCGGTGGCACCCTGGCGGCTTTCGATCCGCTTGCCAATTTGCGCGTCGGCGTCAAGGTTTTGCAGGAATGCATCGCGCGCGCCGGCTCGCTCGAAGGCGGCCTGCGGTTTTATGTCGGTGCCGCGAATCTGGAAGGCGACAGCGGCTACGCCGGCAAGGTGATGGCGGAACATGCGCGTATCCAGTCGGTCGCCAGCGGCCGTTCGGTAGCGCTCCCGGCTGCAACGGTGACTCCGTCCGCGCCTCCTCCAGTCGTGGAACCGGCAGTTGCCGATAAAGTTGTTTCCGTGGCCGGGTCCTGAGCCACCGTACCAGTGAAATGCCCCTTCTGCAGCCACTCCGAAACCCAGGTGGTGGAGACGCGGATCGCGGAGGACGGAGACTTCATTCGCCGGCGCCGGCAATGCGCGGCCTGCGAAAAGCGCTTTACCACCTACGAACGTCCCGACGTCAATTTCCCGGCGATTGTTAAAAAGGACGGCCGGCGCATCGAATTCGAACGCATCAAATTGCTGGCGTCCATGAACTTGGCGCTGCGCAAACGGCCGGTCAGCACCGAGCAGGTGGATGGTGCGATCGAGCGTATTGAAGAAAAACTGCTCAACCTGGGCCTGCGCGAAGTGGCGTCCAATCGCATTGGTGAACTCGTCATGCGCGAGCTGAAGAAGCTGGACAAAGTCGCGTACGTGCGTTTTGCCAGCGTCTATCGGAATTTTGAGGATATTGACGAATTCAAGACGCTGGTCGATGAGGTGCGACGCTGACTATTGCGCTCGCGGCTTTACATGTCTTGATGTGAGCTGCCTTCAGCCTCTACACGGCTCACGAACAATCTCTGGAAGTGCCTTTTTGGGCTCGGGCGCGCCCGGTGCCGGACAACACAATCTGCCGCACATTCGAGCTTGCCGCCGACTCCACGCACAGCGTAAAAGTACCCGCCTGGAAGGCCCCGGAAGTCAGCTTCGCCGTGCCGGTCGGGGTGTACGACACATAGTTGGCAACCGGCGAGTTGCCGCGCAAACGAATGCCTGTGGACGCCGGGCCCTGTTGCTGCACCACCTCTTCACCTGTATCCAGCACGGCGTTGTTATTGCGGTCGTGGAACAGAATCCATCCTTGCTCCCAGCCCCCGCTAGAGGTGCAGGCCACGCCATCGGCGGTCTTGCACAACACCGCCCTCGCGTTTCGCTTGATCGCTTCACTGCGCGCGAGGTTCAGCCCGGCAAAAAGCGCGTTGACGGTCGAAATTGCCTTTTGCGTATTCAGCATGCTGGTCATCGCCGGAACGGTGAGCGACAGCAGGATGCTGCCCACGGTCAAGGCGATAAGCAACTCCACCAGCGTGAAACCGTTTGACAGAGTGGCAAGAGCGAGAGAAGCCGGGGGTGTTTGATGGCGCATGGTGACTGCATCGTGCAGTCACCGGCGCCTTACGTCATACCCAGGGATAGTGACAAAAATCAGGACGTAAAAAAGGGCGTTGGAAACGCCCTTTTTTGCTGTCAGGTCGGATTGGAGCTGATTCTGTTTCCGACGCCGCACCGTTGCGCCAGCAGCCAAGACCGCCCGGACGAGCAACAAGGTGCCTGGCTCGGAGACATTGAGCCTGCCCTCGGTGATTGACACGTCGTCGAGAAAGACGTTTTGATTCACAGCAGATAAAAAAAGCAACGGCTGAAGCGTCTAATTCGCGCTGAATTGACGCGCGTTCTCGGAGCGTTTCATCTGGAGGTAGTCGGCACGATCGACCTCGTGCAACTGTCGCGGGTATTGCTCCGTGGCGGCGAACCAGCTTTCCAGACGCCGCTCGAACCGCGCTGGTGGCGCGCTGCCGGCCGACTCCAGAAAAGAGTTGATCGCCAGGTAATACCGCATGGCGTTGCGCTCCATCAGACCACGCATGCCGCCGACGTATTCCGGCTGACCATCGCTGCGTTTGCCAATGGCCGTGAAACCGACCTTGTCCCGCGCCAGGGTGCTCAAGTAGGTCTGCATCGCCAGTCGCCCGGCAAAATTGACCGCGTAAGAATACGTCAGATGAATAAATGTTTTTGCGTCGGGCAGGGCAACGGCCTCCAGCTCGATGCGGAAGTCGCTGGTTCCCATTGGCCCGTTTTTGGCGTTGAGCGCAATGTCGAAATATTCGGGTGACGCGGCAAGCGCGCGGTAGTCGAAATCGACGCGTGCGGCATCGGCTGCTTCCTGCGAAGTTTTTTTGCCGATGCGGACTTCGATCGTGGGGCCGGAAGACGCCGTTGCCGCGTGGCAATACTTGGTGTTGACATGCAGCGAAATAACGTCGCACCAATGCTCGGGGCTATTCAAGCCAGCACTCACCTCGTTAAACGGATACGCGACGGTGGCGTAGATTTCGCCCGTCAAACGGTTAGAGGCATCGCTGGATTCCAACACCAGTGGCCGCCCGAACTGGTTGCGTTGCAACTGCTCGGTGACCGCCGCATATTTGTCCCGCAATGTTGCAACCGGATCCTTGGTGGCCTGAGAGCGTGAGAGGCAATCGAATGCACCCGCGTGAGACCCCAAAACGGGTCCAATCCAGGCGCAAAACGCAGCCGGGGTTGGCCCCCGGCAATGCTTTGCAACGACGAGTGGGCCTGTTTTGGGGCCTCACCCGGAGGGCTGGGGTGGCCAAGGGTGCTGGGGTAGGCGCGTCGCGCAGCCAAGGCTAGTGCCTTGGCAAGTGGCGCAACA
>JANYBQ010000219.1 GCA_025360705.1 Betaproteobacteria bacterium
AACCAGCTTCACTTTGGCGATGTCCTTGCCGACGACCTTCAGGCCGTTGAGCACCGCGGCGCCCACGATGATCGCCGTGCCATGCTGGTCGTCGTGGAACACCGGAATCTTCATGCGGGCGCGCAACTTTCGCTCGACATAAAAACAGTCCGGCGCTTTGATGTCCTCCAGGTTGATGCCGCCAAAAGTAGGTTCCAGCGAGGCAATAATGTCGACCAGTTTGTCCAGGTCGTGTTTCTCGTTGATCTCAATGTCGAACACGTCGATGCCGGCAAATTTTTTGAACAATACCGCCTTGCCTTCCATCACCGGCTTGGCCGCCAGAGGCCCGATATCTCCCAGGCCCAGCACGGCCGTGCCGTTGGTGATGACAGCCACCAGATTGCCGCGGCTGGTGTATTTGAAAGCGTTGTTGGGATCCTTGACGATTTCCTCGCAGGGAGCCGCCACGCCTGGCGAATAAGCCAGTGCCAGATCACGCTGGTTGAGCAATTGCTTGGTGGCCTCGATCGCGATCTTGCCCGGGGTCGGGAACTCATGGTATTCAAGCGCGGCCTTGCGCAACTCAGCGCGCTTTTCGTCGGAATTGGCCATCGTATTCATGAGTCTCTCCAGCGGTGATCGGCATGGCTGAACTAGCCTGCCGCAAGCTCTTGTGCGGGGGTGGAATTGTAGACCCCGGCCTTGCGCAAAGGCCGTTCTACAGCCGTATTGGGCGGCCGGGCAATCCAGCTATTCAGCGCATCAGGGCCTCGATTTCGTCAGCCTTTACGGGTACTCCGCGGCTGATCAATTCGCAGCCTGTGGCGGTCACGATGGCATCGTCTTCGATGCGAATGCCGATGTTGTGGAATTTCTCCGGCACACCCGCGGCCGGGCGCACATAGATGCCCGGCTCTATGGTCAACACCATGCCCGCGCGCAGCACACGGGCCGGGCGGTTGACAATGGTTTCGCCGGTCAAGGCATCCTTGCGCTGGCTGCTCTGGCCCAGTTCGGTGGGTTCAAGGTAGCCGCCGCAGTCATGGACGTCCATGCCCAGCCAGTGGCCGGTACGGTGCATGTAGAACTGGAAGTAGGCGCGCTTCTCGATCACATCTTCGAGCGAGCCGACCTTGTTTTTATCCAATAGCCCGAAATCCAGCATGCCTTGTGCCAACACTTTTACGCTGGCTTCGTGCGGGTCCGTGAAGCGCGCGCCGGCCTTGGTAACCGCAGCGGCGGCCTCCTGGCTTGCCAGCACCAGGTTATACAGCTCGCGCTGCGGGCCGGTGAATTTGCCGTTGGCCGGAAAGGTGCGGGTGATGTCGCTGGCATAACCGTCGAGCTCGCAGCCCGCGTCTATCAATACCAGTTCCCCGTCGCGCACCGGCGCGGCATCCGCGCGGTAATGTAAAACGCAGGCGTTGGCACCGGCCGCCACGATAGAACCATAGGCGGGATATTGCGAGCCGTGGCGCCGAAACTCGTGCAGCAACTCGGCATCCAGGTGGTATTCACGCACGTCCTGCTTGTCGCGCAACATACGCGCGGACAGCTGCATGGCGCGAATATGCGCCCCGGCACTGATCTGCGCGGCGCGGCGCATGGTGTCTTGTTCGCTCTGGTCTTTCACCAGCCGCATCTCGTCGAGCAGGCTGCACAGGTCGCGTTGCTGTTCCGGGCACAAGGCACCGTAACGCACCCGCGCGCGCAAACTTGACAGCCAGCCATCGATGCGGGTTTCCAGCCCCTTGTGAATGCCAAATGGAAACCAGACCACCTCGCGGCCATCCAGCAGCCTGGGCAACTGTGCATCGAGTTCGGCAACGGAAAACGCCGCATCGACACCCAGCGCGGACGGCGCCTCGACAGGGCCGAGCCGGTATCCGTCCCAGACTTCCCGCTCCATGTCCTTGGGCTGGCAAAAAAGCGTGGTGCGCCCATCGGAGGTAATGACCAGCCAGGCCTTGGGCTCCGCGAACCCGCTCAGGTAGTGGAAGTAGCTGTCGTGGCGGTACAGGAAGTCACTGTCGCGATTGCGTGGCTGTTCCGGCGCGGTGGGCACGATGGCGATCCCGTTCTTGCCGAGTTGGGCTGCGAGTGCGGCGCGACGCCTGGTATAGATGGATGGGTTCATGGTCGGGTCAGGTTTGTTGAGGCTGAGAGTTACTGAGTTGGCCCAGCCGGTTCCGATGTTCCCACATCGGCCCATTCGTCAGTGTGTGACTCCGCTTTTAGTCCTGGTGCCGCAACCAGTCGGCAAATGCCTCATCTTCGATACGATAGGTTCCCCGGTCCATTCGGGTGATGATGTTCTTGTCGATCAATCGCCGAAGAGAGTTCTGCAATGCTCCCGCAGTCACGGGTTTTTCCAGTCCTAGACGCGCACCGACACTTTTACGGGTTTCGTTTCCTTGCAGGTCTGGAGCGTCTTGGGCAATTAGCGCGAGCAACAGTTGGTCAGTGGGGAGCAGGTCCTTCCATTGCTTCTCAAACCCCGCATCGTTGAAAACCTTTTCTTTCGTGACATCCAACGCGCCTTGCCCTCCGTCAAAAGGGTGCGTCAGATACCGGTCCAGGTACTCCCTGAAAAATAGAGGCGTCTGTTTGAGAGCGTCGAAAGCGGCCATGGCGTCCGTCAACGGTAAAGGCACACGAGATATTTCCGCAACCTTCTCAACCAGGGACTCGACAAATTCCGACCCCAGCAGCGGGAACGGCTCAAGAGCTGCCCAGTTGTAGAACGGCTCGGATGCTCGGCCAAACATTCGGCGTAAAGTTGTCTCGGAGCTTCCAGCAAACAGCACTTTCAGGCGCTCTTTTCGCAAGTCCAGCGCCGCGCGCAGCGCATGGGCGAACACGGAGTTCTCAGCGTTGGCCAGCACCTGGGCTTCGTCAATGATGAGTACGACTTTTTTCCTGGTTTTGTCGAATTCCGCCATTACGTGCATGAGTAGCGTGCCTGTAACTTTGTTCTTGTCCTCAAGCTCCGCTTCAACGCCTGCCTCCGCCGTTCCGGCGAATTTGCCGGAGGCCTTGATTTTCTTTATCGGCGTGTTCAGCCGCTCCCATATCTTTGCAAAATTCTTGGGCTCGATGGCTTTGTGCAGCGCGAAAACCAATGCAACGGCCGGTTCACTTTTCAGCTCCCACAGGTTGACATACGCGCAGGTGTACCCCTGGGCCTGTGCTGCCGGCATGAAGTCCTGAACAAGAAATTCAGTTTTCCCCATCCGCCGTCTGGCAAATAAGCCACGGGCGGAGGACAGCCCCAAATTCAAGGAGGCCAAATATGCTTTAGCGAGCGCGGGACGGGCGAAGTGCCATTGTGAGGAGGGCGTAACCATTAAATTAAGTAGATTAATTACGTATTAGTATTTTACGTAATTATTTCTACTAATGGAAGAATTTCAAAAAGGCCGATTGCATTCATCAAGGCATAGGCCCAACAGCACTTGTGCTAAAAATGATCGCGAAATTGATCAACAGTTAGCCGGACGTCGCGAACAATACCTCCGAGCGGTGAAAGCATCGGTTGGGTTATGCTGTGGGGATAGTCAGAATGCGCGTACCGTTTGACATGACAATGTGCTTTCTTTGACGAGCAATGGCAAACCCGGCCTTTTGCAGAACGCGTACCGGTTTGCCAGAAGTTTGCCGGGACAAGCACCCAGCGCGGAGAGGC
>JANYBQ010000271.1 GCA_025360705.1 Betaproteobacteria bacterium
GCGACCATGACCGTCATCCTGGCCCCCTTTGCCGGGGACGGCATCGAAGCACCCATACCACCAGCCAACCAGATGATCCTGGTGACCTTGAATCGCGCATTGCCCGCACCTATGGTCGGATATCCGATCTGGGTCACCGGAAAAATTACGCGCAAGCCGATGTCCACTCGCATTGGCCGCGTGGCCTATCAAATGTCTGGCGCGACATGGGAGCCCTATCCGTACCAGAAGTACCCGCTGCCGCAGTATCAATGGCCTCGTTAAACGAGCGGCCGCCATCGCCGCGAAAGGCCCCATGAACGCGGGGGACGATGTTCTTCCGATGCGCCGGGCGCTTGATCAGGCAGTACATGCGCTTGGCCTGTCCGACCCCAATCCACGGGTCGGCTGCGTACTTGTGAATTCGCTCGGAGATGAAATCGGCAAGGGACACACCCAGCGCATCGGTGGCCCGCATGCAGAGATCATGGCTCTGCGGGATGCGCAGGCGCGCGGACACATGACGCCGGGCGCCACCGCCTATGTCACGCTGGAGCCCTGCTCACATTTTGGACGCACCGGTCCGTGCTGCGACGCTCTTATCGCGGCTGGCGTGCGACGCGTCGTGGCTTCCATTTCCGACCCCAATCCGCAGGTCGGAGGCCGGGGTTTCGCGCGCTTTCGCGCCGCCGGCATAGAGGTTGAGGTCGGCCCGGGCGCGGATGAGTCCCGAGAGCTCAACATCGGTTTTTTTAGCCGCATGTTGCGCCAGACACCATGGGTGCGGCTCAAAATGGCGGCTTCACTGGATGGAAAAACCGCCTTGAACAATGGCGCGAGTCAGTGGATTACATCGGAACTGGCACGCGCCGACGGCCATGCCTGGCGCGCGCGCGCAGGTGCCATCCTGACCGGCATTGGCACCGTGCTCGACGACAATCCGCGGCTCGACGTGCGACTGGTCAACCAGCAGCGTGATGCCCGGACGCAGCCCGCTCTGGTGGTAGTGGACAGCCGTCTTGAGACGCCACTGGACGCCAATCTATTCATCACCGGGCGCCCGCTTTACATCTATGCCGCCGCGCGCAATGCGGAAAAGGAAGCCGCGTTGGCGGCGCGCGGCGCGACGGTTGTCTATTTGCCAGGCCGCGCGCCGGGGACGGAAGGCAAAGTCGATCTCAAGGCCATGCTGGCCGATCTGGCGCGACACGAAGTCAACGAACTACACGTGGAAGCCGGGCACAAGCTTAATGGCTCACTTCTGCGCGAGGGCTTGGTCGACGACCTGCTGGTTTACCTCGCCCCCAAAATGCTCGGACAGGGCCGCGACATGGCCATGTTCGGCCCGCTCACGGGACTCGACAAGGCGATTCAATTGGAGTTTAAATCCAGCGCCACCATAGGTCCCGACATGAGGATCGTGGCCCGTATTGCCGGACGTGACCGCTTTTGACAAAACCTTAACGGCTCCGCGCTCGGGTTGGTTTGAAGCAGCCCCGTGCCCACCTTACGTTGTCGCCATAAGGCAACTGCTGAATTTGCGGATTGGCTGAATGGGAAACCACCTGTGAATTGACGACGGCGCAAGCGCCTCGTCCGCTCTATTTCAATTTCACAAGCACGCTGGCTTGTCAATCACCCATGGCATCGTATAAACACTTTTTCTCGAAGGTGCTCTTGGAAGTTCCAGTAAGGTTTTTGTCTTTCGCCGCGCGTTCACACGAGACTCTGGCCGCAATCTCGCAGCTTTTCAAAAACGATTCTTTGGCCGGGCCAACGAGCTTCTTCTCCGCCGCGGCCACATTGCAAGCCATGTCTTCCGCCATTGCGCCGGTAGACAAAACCAAACCAAAGATAAACACAAGTTTTCTCAGCATGCCGCACTCCAAGTGGTTATTTGCGGTCCAAGTTTACCGCCACGAGAGCCAGTCATTGAACTCGGGCAATCCGGCAAATTGAATGAAAGGATTGTTTAACGCGGCAACCGCTACTGTTGCAACAGGCGGCCAGCAATGTCGAGAGCGCCGCGGCCGAAAGTCTTTTGGTAAATCGCCACCGTTAAAATAGTCGTATGTTTACCGGAATCATTACCGGCGTGGGGCGCATCGCCGCCATCCACGCTTTGGGGAGCTCTTTGGCACATGGCAAACGCCTTGCGGTGGTGTGCCCTCCCGCTTATCTCGACGACATTGGCCTGGGTGACAGCATTGCACTCAACGGCGCGTGTATGACTGTCACCGGTATCGATCTGGCCGGGCGCACGCTGGGCTTCGATGTGTCGGCCGAATCGCTGGACAAGACAGCGGGGCTGGACCAGTTAGGCGATATCAATCTTGAAAAAGCTCTGCGCGCGCACGACCGCCTGGGCGGCCACCTCGTTGCCGGCCACGTGGATGGCGTGGGACAAATTACGCATTTCGAGCCGGTCGGCGAGAGTTGGGAATTGCGCATAATGAGCCCACCAAGTCTTGCCAAATATCTGGCCTGCAAGGGTTCGATTACCGTCAACGGCGTCAGCCTCACGGTCAACCAGGTGCAGGACTTGCAACAAGGTTGTGAGATCGGCATCAACCTGATCCCGCACACGGTGCACAACACCGCGCTGGGCAAATTGAAAAACGGCTCCAGGGTCAATCTGGAAATAGATTTGATTGCCCGTTACGTCGAACGCATGCTCGGAAACCGAAGTTTCAGTGAGGATTGACTTGTACTCGCGGAGTCGAACGGACTGAAGGCTTGGACAAGCTCAGCCCGAACGGTGTAGATGAATTACGGAACTCTTGATAAAAGAGACCAAGGAAACCCAATGACAAGTCCGCTTAGCGTAGCGATTTCGCCGGTGGAAGAGATCGTGGCCGAATTGCAGAATGGCCGCATCGTGATCCTGGTGGACGAAGAAGACCGCGAAAACGAAGGCGATCTGGTGCTTGCCGCCGACCACGTAACTCCGGGGGCGATCAACTTCATGGCGCGTTTCGGCCGCGGCCTTATCTGCCTGACCCTGACCCGCGCCCTGTGCGAACGCCTGCAGTTGCCGCCGATGACGGTGCGCAACGGTACCAAACTCGGCACAGCGTTTACGGTGTCGATCGAGGCCGCGGAGGGCGTGACCACCGGCATCTCGGCGGCGGACCGGGCCCGTACGGTGCAAGCCGCCGTGGCCCAAGGCGCGAGCGCCAACGACCTGGTGCAACCCGGCCATATCTTCCCGCTGCAGGCGGTGGACGGCGGCGTGTTGATGCGCGCCGGGCACACCGAGGCCGGTTGCGACTTGGCCGCCATGGCGGGTTGTACTCCGGCGGCGGTAATCTGCGAAATCATGAAGGACGACGGCACCATGGCGCGTCTGTCCGACCTGCAAACATTCGCCGCCGAGCACGGACTCAAGATCGGCACGATCGCGAGTTTGATCGAGCACCGCAGCCGCGTCGAGTCGCTGGTGGAACCCCTGGGTACACGGTCGATTGAAACCGCGTTTGGCGGGTTCACGGCGCGTGCCTTCCGGGACAAGCCTGGCCAGGGCGTCCACCTTGCGCTGGTGCGCGGCAAGTGGGGCGCAGCCGACACGGTGCCGGTACGCGTGCACGAACCGTTGTCGGTACTGGACGCGCTCGAAGTCAACCGCGCCATGCATTCCTGGAGCCTGGACAAATGCCTGGCACGTATCGCGACCGAGGGCAAAGGCGTTGTCGTACTGCTTAACTGCGGCGAAAGCGCGGCCCAGCTGCTGGCACAATTTGAAGGCACGGCGCGCGCCAGCCACGGACCCGAACGCGGTCGCATGGACCTGCGCACCTACGGTATCGGCGCGCAGATTTTGCGCGAATGCGGCGTGCACAAAATGAATCTCATGGGCAACCCGCGCCGTATGCCCAGCGTGACCGGTTACGGCCTTGAAATCACCGGCTACATCACCCATTGAAACGATCACCGAGAACCAAACATGTTTGACGCGGACAAGGGAAAGCTCGATTCCGGCGATTGCCGGCTCAATGGCGGAAAGCTGACCATCGGCCTGGTGCAGGCGCGCTTTAACGAGGCCATCACGAATGCACTTGCCGCGGCCTGCAAGATCGAGCTGCGGGCGCTCGGCGTACCCGAAGAAAACATACACCACGTCCAGGTGCCCGGTGCGCTGGAAGTACCGGTAGCGTTGCAGGCGCTGGCGGAGAGCGCGAAATACGATGCGCTGATTGCCCTGGGATGCATCATCCGCGGCGAGACCTACCACTTCGAGTTGGTGGCCAACGAGTCCGGTGCGGGCGTGAGCCGTATCGCGCTGGACTACCAGTTGCCGGTCGCCAACGCCATCATCACCACCGATAACCTGGAGCAGGCCATCGCGCGCCAAAGCGACAAAGGTCGCGATGCGGCCCGGGTGGCGGTGGAAATGGCCAATCTGCTGGAAGACATCGGATGAACGACACGACGATCCCTCGACTTCCCGGCGCGCGCCCTCCGCGCCAATCCCGCACCGGGCTTACCAGCACCGGCGCACGCAAGGCCGGCAGCAAGTCGGCGCGCAGCCGGGCGCGCGAATTTGCGTTACAGGGCCTGTACCAGCATTTGATAGGCCGCAACCCTCTGGCCGAGATCGATGCGTTCACGCGTGACCTGTCGGGCTTCAATAAATGCGACGCGGTCCATTTCGACGCCTTGCTGGCAGGCTGCGTGGCCGAGAGCGCCGCGCTGGATGCCTTTATCGTGCCACTGCTGGATCGCAAGCTGGCGGAGATTTCCCCGATCGAACGCGGCGTCATGTGGATCGGCGTCTACGAACTGCAACATTGCCTGGACGTGCCATGGCGCGTAGTGCTCAACGAGTGCATCGAGCTGGCCAAGGAATTCGGCGGCACCGATGGCCACAAATACGTCAACGCGGTGCTCAACGGGATTGCGCCGGGAATCCGGGCCGCCGAGGTAGCAGGCGACCGCAGTGGCCGCGGCGCCGGCAAGTCGCGCTGCTGATCGCGGCCCAGCGTTCATGAGAATATCCGACCGCGCCCACAAGATCGAACCGTTTTACGTCATGGAGATGGCGAAGGCGGCCTCCGCGTTGGGCCAGGCCGTGGCCGGCAGCGACCGGCCGATGATTTACCTCAATATCGGTGAACCCGATTTCACGGCTCCGGAACTGGTGCGCAGCGCAGCCGAACGCGCGATTCGCGACGGCACGACGCAATATACCCAGGCCACCGGCCTGCCGGCGCTGCGTGAACGCATCAGCCATTGGTACCGCGAGCGATTTGCGCTGAATGTACCGGCATCACGCATCGTGGTGACGGCCGGTGCGTCGGCCGCGCTGCAACTGGCTTGCCTGGCACTGATCGAAGCCGGCGATGAGGTGCTGATGCCGGACCCGAGTTACCCCTGCAACCGGCACTTCGTAAGCGCCGCCGACGGCACCGCCGTCTTGCTGCCCACCACGGCGGCGGAACGGTTTCAACTCAGCGCGGACAAGGTGCAACAAGCCTGGCGAGATGGCAAAACACGCGGTGTGTTGCTGGCCTCGCCGTCCAACCCGACCGGTACTTCGATCCACCCGGATGAGTTGCGCCGTATCCACGCGCTGGTGGCCGGCAAAGGCGGCGTCACGCTGGTGGACGAAATCTATCTGGGCCTGAGTTATGACGACCGGTACGGCCACAGCGCGCTGACGATCGACGACAACATCATCAGCATCAACAGCTTCAGCAAATACTTCAGCATGACCGGCTGGCGCCTTGGCTGGCTGGTGGTCCCGGCGGCGCTGGTGCCGGTCATCGAGCGGCTGGCGCAAAACTTTTTTATCTGTCCCAGCACGGTGGCGCAATACGCGGCTCTGGCCTGTTTTGAGCCCGCAAGTATTGCCGAATACGAACGCCGGCGCGCTGAATTCAAGGCGCGGCGCGACTATTTTGTGCCGGCGCTCAACCAGCTGGGTTTGACCGTTCCGGTGTTTCCCGACGGCGCGTTTTACGCCTGGGCCGACTGCTCGGCGGCATGCGCCCGGCTGGGCATAAAAGACAGTTGGGACTTTGCCTTTGAAGTGATGCAGCGCGCGCATGTAGCGCTCACCCCCGGACGCGATTTCGGTAGCGCGCAAACCGCCCGGTTCGTGCGCATGTCCAGTGCCAGTTCCATGGCCCAGCTTCAAGGCGCCGTGGCGCGCCTGAAAGCCTTGCTCGCATGAGCCATGTTTGGCCGCCCGACCGCCCACAGGCGAAAGGCTCCGCTTTGGAGCCAGCGTAGTGCAGGCAGCGTTCTCGAATAGCGGCGAAGCCATAGGCGTGGGAGCAACATTCAACTGGCCGGTGCGGGTCTATTGGGAAGACACCGACGCAGGTGGCGTCGTTTTTTATGCCAACTACCTGAAGTTTTTCGAGCGCGCCCGCACCGAGTGGCTCAGGTCGATGGGTATCGAACAGCAGGCGTTACGCGCATCTACCGGGGCATGTTCGTGGTCAGCGAGACCAACGTCAAATACCACTGGCCGGCCCGGCTGGACGATCAACTTCTTGTTACAGCTCGGGTGCTGGAACTCGGACGCGTGTGCATCACAATCAGCCAGCAGGCGCGGCTTGAGCCCCAGCCCACCGGAGCCTTGTTATGCGAGGCGACAATCCGCATCGGCTGGGTCACCGGCCCCCCATTCAAGCCTGCAAGAATTCCGCAACCCATCCTGGAAGCCCTTCAATGAATCAAGACCTGTCGATCCTGCATCTGGTGCTTAACGCCAGCTTCGTGGTTCAACTCGTCATGCTGCTGCTGGTGGTGGTGTCGGTGTCCAGCTGGGCCGCGATCTTTCGCAAGCTGTTCGCGCTAAAGCGCGTCAAGGCACTCAATGAGGCTTTCGAGCGCGAGTTCTGGTCCGGCACCAGCCTCAACGACCTGTTCGCCGCAGCCGCGAAAAATGCGCGCGAGTCCGGTGCCATGGAACGTATTTTCGCCAGCGGGCTGCGCGAGTACCAGAAACTGCGCGAGCGCCATATTACCGATACCGGCACCTTGATGGACGGCGCGCGCCGCGCAATGCGTGCGAGTTTTCAGCGCGAAATGGACGAAGTTGAAATTAACCTGTCGTTCCTGGCCTCGGTCGGATCGGTCTCGCCGTATGTCGGCCTGTTCGGTACCGTGTGGGGCATCATGCACGCCTTCACCGGGCTGGCCAATCTGCAGCAAGTCACATTAGCCACGGTAGCGCCCGGCATTGCGGAGGCCCTGGTGGCCACCGCCATCGGGCTGTTTGCCGCTATCCCCGCGGTGGTGGCCTATAACCGTTTTGCGCGCGATATCGACCGTATCGCGATCCGGCTGGAGACTTTTATCGAAGAGTTCTCCAACATCCTGCAGCGCAACGCCGGCGCGCAATCGGCTTCCGGAAAATAAGGACTTCGAGAGATGCCGTCCACCATGAGCCGCGGCCGGGGCCGGCGCACCATCAGCGAAATCAATATGGTGCCTTTCATCGACGTGATGCTGGTACTGCTGATCATCTTCATGGTGACGGCGCCGTTGATCGCGCCCAGTGTGATCGACCTTCCCAGCGTCGGACGCGCCGCCAAACAACCCGACCAGGTGGTCCAGGTCGTGATCGGCAAGGATGAATCGCTCGACCTGAAAATCAAGGACAAGACAACCCGGCTCGGAATACGCGACATCGCCGCCGCCGTCAAAAACGCCCAGGCCGGCGCGGCCAATCCGGCCGTGGTTATCAGCGCCGACCGCAGCGTCAAATACGAGGTGGTGGTCAAGGTCATGGACACGCTGCAACGCGCCGGTGTGCAACGCGTAGGACTGTCGGTGCAACTAGCGAACCAGGCGCCATGAGCGACGCCGGGCCGCCCCAAGGCGCGAAGGCCCCCTTGGGGGGCAGCGCAGTACACGCAGTGACAAGCGTGGGGGCCACATGAACGCCACCGCCGATCGCCTGGAGTTCGCGCCGCCTCGTACCGCCGGCCTGGTGCGCGCCGTTATCCTGGCCCTGTTGGCGCATGCCTTGCTGATGGCGGCCCTGACCTGGGGCGTGCACTGGAAACGTACCGACAGCATCGTGACGGCGCAGGCCGAATTGTGGTCCGCGCTGCCGCGGCAGGCAGCGCCGAAGCTTATTGAAACGCCACCCGCTCCGCTCCCGCCACCCGTCGTAGCACCGCCGGTCGTAGCACCGCCACCCGTAACGCCCCAAGTTGCGGACGCCGACATTGCGCTGGAGCGAGACAAACAGCTGCGGCTCAAAAAAGAGAAGCAACAGGCGGCTGAAAAACTCGAACAGGACAAACGCAGGCAACAAGCCGAGAAGCAGAAACTGGCGTTGGAGAAGCAACGCGAAGAAGCCGCGAAACTCGCGCAGGACAAGAAAAAGAGCGAGCAGGACTCCAAGCGCAAGGAAGCGCTCAAGGCGCAAGAGGACGCCAGCAAGCAGGCGGCTCAAGCCGCACAACGCGCCGACAATCTGAAACGCATGGCCGCACTCGCGGGCAGCTCCGGTGCTCCTTCGGCTACGGGAACCGCGTTGCAAACCTCCGGGCCGTCGAGCAGTTACGGCGGGAGGGTGTCAGCCAAGGTCAAGCCGAATATTGTTTTTACCGAAGATGCGATTGGCAACCCGACCGCATTGGTAGAGGTGCGGACCGCGCCGGATGGCACGATCGTGGGCCGCAAATTGCTGAAAAGCAGTGGCAACAAGTCCTGGGACGAGGCGGTACTCAAAGCCATTGACAAAACGGAAGTCTTGCCGCGTGACGTGGACGGGCGTGTACCTGCTACTTTGGAAATCAGCTTTCGCCCCAAGGATTGAGCCGCCAATCATTCGTAAACGATAACTGCCTGTCCCTTATCAGCCTGCGCGCGCCAATGCACCATTGCCGCGTCACAGGGGAAAAACCGCATGTCGTCGGCCAGTTGCAATTCGGCGCTGGCGCTACCGGTCTGCGCGGTCCTGGTAACCAGCAAACGCACGCCAAGCCCGCGCACCAACTCGCCCTGCTCGGTTTGTTCGCGCTGCGCGGGATATTGCTGCAGCAGACGCGCCACATCGGGCGCCTTGCCATTCACCGCGACGCGCAAAAATTTGCCGAAGCGACAACGCGCCTGATCCAGGTCCCATATCTGGTTGACCGTCAACTGCAAGCCGCCCGTGAATCGGTCCGGCTGCAACTTGCCCATTACGATGATGAGCTGGTCGTCCTTGAGCAACTGGCGGTGCGCATTGATCAAGGCCTCGTCGGCGCGCGCTTCGATCACGCCCGATTTGTCGTCAAGCTTGAACAGGGCCAGTTTGCCGCGTTGCCCATTGATGACACGCAGGTCGCTGACGATGCCGGCCAGCAGTTGTGGCTCGCGTGTGTCGATCAAATCCTCGATCTGGCGCTTGGCAAAACGCCGCACTTCCAGAGCTACTTCGTCGAACAAATGGCCCGACAGGTAGAAACCGACCGCTGTCTTTTCCAGCGTCAGGCGCTCCTTGACGCCCCATGGCACGGCGTCTATCAAATCCGGCTGTTGCGAACTCGAACCATGGTCGTCTTCCCCACCCAGGTCGAACAGGCCGCCCTGATTGGCGTTGGCCTGGGTCGCGGCGGCGAAATCGAAGGCGCGGTCCACCGATGCGATTAGCGCGGCCCGGTTGAGTTGCAAAGCGTCGAAGGCGCCGGCTTTGATCAAGGCCTCGAGGCAACGTTTGTTGAGACGCGTGCGGTCCACCCGCAGACAAAAATCGAACAGGCTCGTGAAGGCGCCGCCCTGTTCACGCGCGTCGACGATTGCCTCGATCGCCTGCTGCCCCGTACCTTTAATGGCGCCCAGTCCATACCGGATCACCTGCGCCGACACAGGTTCGAATCGGTACACGCCGCGGTTGACATCGGGCGGCTCGAACGTCACGCCCATCTTGCCGGCGTCACCGAACAGCACCTTGAGTTTGTCGGTGTCGTCCATTTCCACCGACATGTTGGCGCAGAAGAACTCGGCCGTGTAATGCACCTTGAGCCAGGCCGTGTGATAGGCCAGCAGCGAATAGGCGGCCGCGTGCGACTTGTTAAAGCCGTAACCGGCGAACTTCTCCATCAGGTCGAACACCTCGTCGGCCTTGACTTGGTCGATATTCTTGGCGGCCGCGCCGTCGCGGAATATCTGGCGCTGCTCGGCCATCTCTTCCGGCTTTTTCTTGCCCATCGCACGGCGCAACATGTCGGCGCCACCCAGCGAATAACCGCCCAGGATCTGCGCCGTCTGCATCACCTGTTCCTGGTAGACCATGATGCCGTAGGTCTCGGACAACATCTCGGCCACCAGTGGGTGCGGATACTCGACTTCTTCGCGGCCGTTCTTGCGCGCCACGAAAGTCGGAATCAAATCCATCGGGCCGGGCCGGTACAGCGCATTCAGCGCGATCAGATCTTCGAGCCGGGTGGGCCGGGCATCGCGCAACATGCCTTGCATGCCGCGCGATTCGAACTGGAACACCGCCTCGGTCATGCCATCGGCGAACAGCTTGTAGACCTTGGGGTCGTCGAGCGGCAGATTCTCGAACGCAAAATTTTCCTGGCCCTTGTGGCGCGCAACGATCAGATCCTTGGCGATCTCCAGGATGGTGAGTGTGGCCAGGCCCAAAAAGTCGAACTTGACCAGCCCGATCGACTCCACGTCGTCCTTGTCGTACTGGCTCACGGCGGAATCGCTGCCGGGCTGCTGGTACAGCGGGCAAAAGTCGGTCAACTTGCCGGGCGCGATCAACACGCCGCCCGCATGCATGCCGACGTTACGCGTCAGGCCTTCGAGTTTTTGCGCCAGTGCCAGCAGCGTTCTTACGTCTTCCTCTTTGGCCAGCCGCTCGGCCAGAATCGGCTCGGCCTTGATCGCGCCGGCTATCGTGATATGTGTACCGGGCTTGTTGGGGATCAGCTTGCTGATGCTGTCGCAAAAGGTGTAGCTCATGTCCAGCACGCGGCCTACGTCGCGAACCGCGGCACGCGCGGCCAGCGTGCCGAAGGTGACGATCTGGCTCACCGCCTGCTTGCCGTACTTGAGCTTGACGTAGTCGATCACGCGGTCGCGGTTGGCCTGGCAGAAGTCGATGTCGAAGTCGGGCATGGACACCCGCTCAGGATTCAGGAAACGCTCAAACAGCAACTTGTATTGCAAAGGGTCCAGGTCGGTAATGCCCAGCGAATACGCCACCAGGGACCCGGCGCCGGAGCCGCGTCCGGGACCGACCGGACAGCCGTTCTTCTTGGCCCAGTTGATGAAGTCGCCGACGATCAAAAAGTAACCCGGGAAACCCATCTTGAGGATCGTGGCGATTTCGAATTCCAGCCGCTCCTGGTAGCGTGGGCGTTCCATTTCGCGCCGTGCCGTTTCCGGATAAAGGTGCAGCAGCCGGGTCTCCAGTCCTTCCTGCGAGGTGTGGCGGAAATATTCTTCCGGCGACATTTGCCGGCCATCGACCAGGGGCGTCGGAAAGTCCGGCAACTGGGGTTTGCCCAGTACCAATGTCAGGCTGCAACGCCTGGCGATTTCCACCGTGTTGGCCAACGCCGATGGCAGGTCCACGAACAACTGCTGCATCTGCATGGCCGACTTGAAGTACTGCTCGCGCGTAAACCGGCGCACGCGGCGCGGATTGCCCAAAATTTCGCCGTCGGCAATACACACGCGTGCTTCATGCGCCTCGTAGTCGTCGGGGGCAATGAACTGAAGCGGGTGGGTCGCCACCACGGGCAAGCCCAGGCGCGCGGCCAGTTGGACAGCCGCGCTTACGTGCCGTTCATCGTCGGCGCGGCCGGCGCGTTGCAACTCGATATAGAAACGCCGCGGAAACATAGCCGCGAGCTGCAGCGCGACTTCGTGGGCACGGGTACTGTCGCCCTGCACCAGCGCCTGCCCCAGGACGCCGGCTTGCGCGCCCGACAGCGCGATCAGGCCCGCGCCCAGCTCCTGCATCCAGGCCCACTTGACCATTGGCTGTGCGCGCCCCGCATTCTGGGTATAGGCACGCGCTATCAACTCGGACAGGTTCAGATAACCCTGCGTGTTCTGTACCAGCAACACCATGCGCGACGGCGCTTGCGCATCGCCACCCAAACCCTCGAAAACCACTTCCGCGCCGATCAGCGGCTTGACGCCGGCGCCCCGTGCCGCCTTGTAGAACTTGACGGCGCCAAACAGATTGTTGAGGTCGGTAATGGCCAGCGCCGGTTGCGCATCGGCGCCAGCGGCGGCCACAATCTCGTCGATGCGATTGGTGCCGTCGACGACGGAAAATTCGGTGTGCAGGCGCAGGTGGACAAACATGCGCCATTGTAGTTTTAGCTCCGGCATAACAAGCCCTACGGGCAATTGTTAGCCTGCACTGGAACTTCGTTTATGCGCCGTTCAACCCAACGGTTTCAGTGGCGGCAGCGGTATCGATTCGTTCTCGCCGGGCACCCGGCCCAACTGCTGCTGTTGCCAGTCCCGCGCCGCTTGCGCGATGCGCTCCTTGCGGCTCGATACAAAATTCCACCAAATAAAGCGTGCCCCAGGGGTGCACCGCCCAGCACCAGCAGACGTACGCTTGTTGTCGCCAGGCTGCTCCGTGACCGGCCCGAAATGGTCGAAGAACAAAAACGGACCGATCGCCTGGCGCTGGGCCGACGGTAATACACGCCTGACGACAAACCCGCCGCCCAGGTCTTTGGGCTGCCCATCCAGGATCAGTTGTACCGGCATGCTTCAGGCCTGGAATTTCGCGGCGACATCGGCTATGCGCCTACCGAAAAGCCTGGCGGTTTCCAGGTCTCCGCTGTGCATGTCATCGGCGCCCCCATCGGACGGGGATTGCGCCATGGCGCCGCTGTACGACACCAGGTTGTTGACATCCCTGCGGGTGCTGCCTTTGGTGTTGGCCGGCATCAGACCCTGGCTGACCCAGATCATGCCGTGTTGCATAGCCAACGCGAACATGCTGTTGATGGTTGCCAGCTTGTCGCCATTCAGCCCCGCGCTATTGGTAAACCCGCCTGCCAGCTTGTCTTTCCAGGCTTGCGCGAACCATTGCTTGCTGGACGCGTCGGCGAACTTCTTGAATTGCCAGCTGACATTGGCCATATAAGTCGGCGAGCCGAAAATAATCGCGTCGGCGCCGTTGAGCGTGTCCCAGCCGCCCCCGGGCAAGTTGCCATCCGCATCGATCGGCACCAGGTCGGCGTTGGCGCCTTGCGCGACCGCTTGCGCCATGCGCAGGGTATGCCCATAACCCGAGTGAAATACCACTGCTATCCTTGCCATTTCAAACTCCTGAATCAGACGAAACAAGTGGGACGGGATATCCGCTCCCGTTAAAAACAGCAGTCGTGTTCAAGCGGCAAGGTCGAACACCAGCACTTCGGCATCCTTGCCATCGGAGAGCGTCAGTTTCCGCTCACCTTCCAGTAAAGCGGCATCGCCCGAGACTAGCATTTGCCCGTTAACCTGCAATTGGCCGCGCACCAGATGCACATACGCCTTGCGCGCCGGGTTCAACGGCAGCGTCACCGCTTCGCTGCCATCGATCAAGCCGGCGTAGATCGCGGCGTCCGCGTGAATGGTGACCGACCCCTTGTCGCCGTCACTGGAAGCAACCAGGCGCAAAACGCCGCGCTTCTCCGGTGTCGTGAAAGTCTTTTGTTCGTAGCCCGGCTCGATGCCGGTCACGTTGGGTTGGATCCAGATTTGCAGGAAATGCGTGGTGTCGTTGGGTGCGTGGTTGAACTCGCTGTGTTGCACGCCCCGGCCCGCACTCATGCGCTGCACGTCGCCCGGTGGAATGCCCTTGACGTTGCCCATCGTGTCCTTATGCGCCAGATTGCCCGCTAGTACATAACTGATGATTTCCATGTCGCGATGGCCGTGGGTGCCAAAACCGGTGCCGGGTGCAATGCGGTCTTCATTGATTACACGCAGATTGCCCCATCCCATGTGTTCGGGGTCGTGGTAACCCGCGAACGAGAAGCTGTGGTACGACTTGAGCCACCCGTGGTCAGCATATCCGCGGTCACCCGATTTGCGTAAGGTCAACATAGTCACTCCTTGGTTGGCGATGCATAACTGTAGTCCGTCAATGAACAAACCCGGTGCCCGCGGTTTGCTGGCATCATGCGAATTATTTGAAGGTGCCACCGCCGTGTCCTCGGCACGCGATGTCCTGACCCCCGACGCCCTGGCCATGCTGCAAACCATCGCACAGG
>JANYBQ010000283.1 GCA_025360705.1 Betaproteobacteria bacterium
CTGCCCAAGGCGGTGGACAAAGGCGTGGCCTTTGTACCCGGTGCGGCCTTCTATGCCGGCGCAGCCGACGAGCGCACGTTGCGCCTGTCGTTCGTTACGTCCACGGTCGCCCAAATTGAGCGCGGCGTGGCGGCGCTGGCCGAAGCGGTGCGCGAAGCCATGCCGGCCGTGGCTTGACGTAGTGTTGGGCGGGCAGGAACCCGGCGCGCAGGATCTGAAATTTTTCCGGGAACCGAACATGTACCCACGTCGCTACAAACAGGTCGATGTCTTCACCGCAACGCCCTACCTGGGCAACCCGCTGGCCGTGGTGCTCGACGGTGCGGACCTGAGCGACACCCAGATGCAATCATTTGCGCGCTGGACCAATCTGTCGGAAACCACGTTCCTGCTGTCACCTTCCGACCCGAAGGCGGACTACCGCGTGCGCATCTTCACGCCCGGCGGCGAATTGCCGTTTGCGGGCCACCCCACGCTGGGAAGCTGCCACGCCTGGCTGGAAGCGGGCGGCAAACCCAAGGCGAAGGGTTTCGTGGTGCAGCAGTGCGGCGTAGGCCTGGTAAAAATCCGCCGCGAAGAAAGCCGCCTGGTGTTCGGCGCACCCCCGATGCGGCGCAGTGCGCCCAGCGCAACCTTGCTGGCGCGTATCGCCAAAGCGCTGGGACTCAAGGCAGAACAGATCATTGCAGCGCAACTGCTGGACAACGGCACGGCCTGGCTTGGCTTGTTGCTGGACGACACCCATACCGTATTGCAGCTGACTCCGAACTTTTCAGATCTCAAGAACCTGGGCCACAAGGTGGGTGTGGTGGCGCTACGGCCCACGCCGGCCGGGAGCACAGCGGGCGAAGCTCCGGCTGTCGAGGTGCGTGCGTTCGCGCCGCATATGGGCATCGACGAAGACCCGGTAACCGGCAGCCTCAACGCCAGTCTGGCGCAATGGCTGATCGCCGATGGCCACGCGCCCGAGCGTTATGTGGCAACCCAGGGCGCCTGCCTAAAGCGCGCCGGTCATGTTTATATCGAGCGCGACCCATCGGGCCAGGTGTGGGTCGGCGGCCAGGCCGTCACCTGTATCGACGGCAAAGTGACGCTCTGAAAGAACCCATGGCACTGCCTTCCTTGTCCGAAATCGAAGCCGCCGCGCAGGTGGTGTACCGCGCCTTCCAGGCCACGCCGCAATACCGCTGGGCCTTGCTGAGCCAGCGGCTGGGCGCCGACTGCTGGGTCAAACACGAGAACCACACGCCGGCCGGCGCGTTCAAGATCCGCGGCGGGCTGACCTATTTCGACGCCTTGCGCCAGAACGGCGTATTGCCAAGCGCAGTGATCAGCGCCACACGTGGCAACCACGGCCAGAGTATTGGCTGGGCGGCCCGTGCACACGGCGTGGCCTGCACCATCGTGGTTCCGAAAGGCAACTCGGTAGAAAAGAATGCTGCCATGCGCGCGTTAGGCGCCGAGTTGATCGAATACGGCGACGACTTCCAGGACAGCCGTGAATACGCGATCAGGACCGCGCGGCAACGCGGCGCCCACATGGTGCCGAGTTTCGACATGGCCCTGGTGCGTGGCGTCAGCACCTATTGGTGGGAGTTCTTCAAGGCGGTGCCGCAACTGGACCTGGTGTATGTACCGGTGGGCCAGGGGTCCGGCATATGCGCGGCCATCGCAGCCAAGCTGGCGCTGCAACACCAGGTGCGTATCGTCGGCGTGGTCAGTGCCCACGCCACCACCTACGCCGACTCACTGGCGGCTGGGCGAGTGGTGGAAGCACCGGTCAGCACCCAATTGGCCGACGGCATGGCCTGCCGCATCGCCGACCAGGCGGCGCTGGAGATCATTGCGCCGCATATCGACCACCTCGTCAAAGTTACCGATAAGGAAGTGGCGCACGCGATGCGCGCGATCTTTCACGACACGCACAACGTGGCCGAGGGTGCTGGCGCGGCGGGGTTCGCGGCCGCGCTGCAGCAGCGCGAACTGCTCCAGGGCCAGGTGGTGGGCATTACGCTGAGTGGCGGCAATGTTGACAGCGAAGTATTTGCCAAGGTGCTGGCGCAAGCCTGAACCCGCGCTTACGGTGACTCGCCGATCGACTCCAACCGGCGCTGCACGGCGCTGAACCTGGGGTTGATCCTAATGGATTTTTAGCGCCTTTCGGTCCCAAGCGCGACTGCGCCGCTGCCGCGCACGCCGGACAATACATAGCATGGGAACGCTTTATCTTGTACGCCACGGGCAGGCTTCGTTTGGCGCCGACAACTACGACCAACTCAGCGCCAGGGGCCTGCAGCAGAGCGTGCGCCTGGGCGAGTATTTCACTCACAAAAATATCCAGTTCGAGGCCGCGCTGACGGGCACGTTGCAGCGCCAGATCCAGACTTTTGCCGGCATCTGCCAAGGCGCGGGACTGGAACCGCAAGCTTTGTCTTTTGCGGGGCTGAACGAATACGACAGCGCGGCGGTGATTGCCGCGATCCACCCGCACGAACTTGAAAAGCCCGACACGCCAGCGCTGTACCGCCACCATTTCCGGCTGCTGCGCGACGGCCTTACGCAGTGGATGAATGGCGTCGTCAGCCCCAGGGGCATGCCCACCTACCGCCAATTCGTGGCCGACATCGTCGGCGCACTCGACCATGTGCGCAAGAGTTTTGAAGGCAACGTGTTGCTGGTATCCAGCGGCGGCCCGATCGCTACGGCCGTGGGGCAGGTGCTGGGCACCACGCCCGAGACCACGATCGAGATGAACCTGCGCATCCGCAACAGCGCCGTGACCGAGTTCGTCTTCAATCCCAAACGTTATTCGCTGTTGACCTTCAACACCCTGCCCCATCTGGACGCGGCGCAGTACGCGGATTGGGTGACATATGCCTGAGGTAGGTTCGGGCTGAGTTCAAGAGACGGTTCGGATACCGGCCGGTCCTATAGACTGGCAAGCTTCGATTCACCTTCGGGCGGCACCCATGTTCCATGCCCCATTCCAGCCCCTGGCTGGCCGCGTTGCGCTGATCACCGGAGCCAATACCGGTATCGGTCTGGTGACCGCGCGTGAACTGGCGCTACGCGGCGCGCAGGTGTTCATCGCGTGCCGCTCGGTGGAGCGCGCGCAGGCGGCGCTGGAAAAAATTCGCTCTGCCAGTGACACTGCGCG
The DNA here is from genome assembly GCA_025360705.1 of Betaproteobacteria bacterium. Classification (GTDB taxonomy): domain Bacteria; phylum Pseudomonadota; class Gammaproteobacteria; order Burkholderiales; family Burkholderiaceae_C; genus CAISIP01. The sequence goes on from JANYBQ010000283.1 coordinate 3,158, forward strand.
GACCCCGCAGGTGGAATTGCTGGCGCTTGACCTGGGCGACTTTGCATCGGTCCGCCAATGCGCACGGAACTTTCTGGGGCGCGGCCTGCCGCTGCATCTGTTGATCAATAACGCGGGGCTGGCCGGGTCGCGCGGCATGACCGCCTCGGGTTTCGAGCTGGCCTTCGGCGTCAACCACATGGGACATTTTTTGCTGACGCAATTGCTGCTGGACTGCATCAAGGCATCGGCACCGGCGCGTATCGTGACCGTGGCCAGCCGCGCCCATATCCGGGTCACGGGCCTGGACTGGGACGCATTGCGCCAGCCCACCCAGAGCCGGACAGCGATCGCGGAATATGGCGTCTCCAAACTGGCCAATATATTGTTCAGCGCCGAGTTGGGCCGCGGGCTCGCGAACAGCGGCGTAACCACCTATGCGCTGCACCCGGGCGTCGTGGCGTCCGACGTGTGGCGCGCCGTGCCCTGGCCGCTACGTCCTCTCATGAAACTCGGCATGATCGGCACCGAGGAAGGTGCTGCCACCACGCTGTACTGCGCGGCTTCTCCCGAGGTCGCGCAGGCGTCCGGTTTGTATTACGACCGATGCCGCGTCAAAATGCCTAGCAGCGCCGGGCAGGATAAAGCTCTTGCCGCCGAGTTGTGGAAGCGCAGCGAACAATGGATAACTGACGCATCGTGAGGGGGCACAAGACACTATGACCACAACAGAACCCGACACTTCCCTGGTGGAAAAACTGGTCGCCGCCAACCGCATCCTGTACGACCAGGGCGTGGTGGATGGCCTGGGCCACATCAGCGTACGGCACGGCACGGCAGCGGACACTTTCATGCTGTCGTGCAGCCGCGCCCCGGCGCTGGTAGTGGCACGAGACATCGTCTGCTACGACCTCGATGGCAACACGGTCAGCCAGACCGACGAGACCAATGGTCGTCCTTACCTGGAGCGTTTTATCCATGGGGAGATCTACCGCACGCGGCCCGACGTGCTAGCGGTGGTACACAGCCATTCCCCCAGTGTGATTCCGTTCGGCGTGACCGGTCACCGGCTGCGCCCGATCTACCATATGGCCGGTTTCCTGGGCAGCGGCTCGGCGCTTTTCGACATTCGTACCGACGTTGGCGACACCGACATGCTGATCCGCAACTCCGAACTGGGCCGAGCCTTGGCGGCGTCGCTGGGGGCGCGGACCTGCGTGTTGATGCGTGGCCACGGCTCCACCACGGTAGGCAATTCCATCGAACAGGTGGTCTACCGCGCGATCTACGCCGAGCACAATGCCAAGTTGCAAACGCAGGCCATGGCTCTGGGCGAGGTTACCTACCTGAGCGCGCAAGAGGCCGACCTGGCCGCGGCCGCCAACGACACGCAGATTGGCCGCAGCTGGGATTTATGGCTGCGCCGCGTCGGCAAGATCGAAGGTTGACAAACGCTCCGGCACTTCAGATTTCCGCGGCAGGGGTCAGATCGAAAACACGGATGCCGGCTTGCGGCCGCCCGCGTGTACACCAGCTGCTGGACTTCAAACTATGCTCCACGTCGGCACGGCCCGCCTCCCAGTGCTCGCGCACGGTGTGGCGCGAAAACTCGTAGTCCTTGGACTGGGTCTCGTAGCGTTTTCCACGGTGGATCAAATGCACGATCGTGACGGCAGCCGGTGAACCGGCGTTGAGCAGTGCGATCAGGTCAGGATCGCTGGCGAACCGGGCCGGCAGCCGGGCCGCCAGGTGCTGCGCCGCATGGGAAAGTTTTTGCTGCGCTTCCACCAGGTCGGTGTTGAGCCGGGTGCGGCTCGCGAACTGGATGTCCTTGGCGCGCTCTGCCACCTCACCGAGGTTGCGCGGCATGCGGCCGCGCGCGCTGAACAAGTCGACCTGAAACACCAGCATGTCGGTGGCGGTGGGCTGGTCGATCACATATTGCAGCGGGGTGTTGGATACCAGGCCGCCATCCCAATAAAACTGCTTGTCGATCTCCACCGGCGCAAACCCGGGCGGCAGGGCACCGCTGGCCATGATGTGCCGCGCACCGATGGGCTGGGTGTAGGTGGCATCGGTGGAGTCGAAATAGCGGAAGTTGCCGGTCTCCACATTGACCGCGCCGACCGACAGGCGCACTTTGTGTTTCACGTCGGCAGTGTTGATCAGGTCGAAGTCG
>JANYBQ010000330.1 GCA_025360705.1 Betaproteobacteria bacterium
ACGCGCGAACTGCTGGCCGAACTGCAAGGGAATCAGGTGGTCCCGGCCACCCCAGATGATCAACGTAGGCACTGTCAGCGCCCTGATCCGCGCTGAATCGCCAGCCAGTCCCGCGTCGATCCGATATCCCAGTGCACGCCGGTTTCCGGCGCGCAGTGCCATATCGTAATACCGGTCTATCAGCTCCGGTGTGACTTTTGAGGGGTCGCCGTAAACATTGCGCAAACTGCTTTGCACCAGCCCGCGTGGCAACACATATTCCAGCATCCAGCGAACTTGATGGGAGCGCGCCAGCGCAAAGGCCAGTGGCACCGCATTGGGCTGCAACGCGTAGCCGCCCGCATCCACCAGCACCAGTTGCCGGACCCGCGCGGGCATGACCAGCGCGGCTTCCCAGGCAATCTGCCCGCCCAGCGAATTGCCCGCCAGCACGCACCGCTGCACGCCCAGTCGGTCCAGCACCGCCGCGACGAATTTCACATAGCGCGCGGCCGAATAATCGTTGTCCTGGTCCGGTCCGGTCAAACCGAAACCAGGCAAATCGAAACGGATTACGCGTCGTTGACGCTGGAGCACGGCGGCCCAGCCATCCCAGGTGTGCAGGCTGTCCGACGTGCCATGAATCAGCACGACCGGTACTGGGTCATCGCGTGGTCCTTCGTCGCGCAAATGCACCCGCAACCTATCGATCTCCAGGAATTGCGACGGCGGTGGCGCCCAGCGCCGTTTAAGCTCCTCCACCGTTTTGTCCGGCGCCCAGGTCGCTACCAGCCCCGCAATTGCAAAAAACACCAAGCCCGCCAGCAAAAGAAAAGCGGATTTGACGAGCAACTGCATCGCGCAACTGTAACTGCGCGCTTGGCCGCTTTCCCACTCACTCTTCAGGCGCGGTGACGAGTCGCAGATGGGTGATTTCCGATGGCACGCCAAAACGCTTCGGCGGTCCCCAGTAACCAGTGCCACGGTTGGTGTAGACCCATAACGCGTGCAGCCGGTTCAATCCCGCCGTAAACGGCTGCTGGAACCGCACTAAATAGTTCCAGGGCCAGATCTGGCCGCCGTGGGTATGGCCTGACAACTGCAACTGAAACCCCGCCCGGGCCGCCGCCTGCGCGCTGCGTGGCTGGTGCGCCAACAGCACCCGTGTATGGACGTGGTCCGGAGCGCCCTTGAGCGCGCCATGCGGGTCGCTGCGGTGCGCCTCGATGAAATGATGTGCGCCGAAGTCGGCCACGCCCGCCAGTACCAACGCCGCGCCTGGCGACCCGGCCCCTGGACCCGGGTGATGCAGCACCACGTGCTGGTTGACCAGCACCTGCACGCCGAGCCGGCGCAGCTCATCGATCCAGGGCTGGGCGCCCGAGTAATACTCGTGGTTGCCAGTCACAAAGAATGTGCCGTGGCGCGACCGCAGATCCATCAGAGGCGACACATGCAAAGCCAGATCGGCCACGCTGCCATCCACCAGATCCCCGGTAATCGCCACCATATCTGCACCCAGGGCATTCACGCGCTCCACGATGCGGCCGAGATAAGCGCGCCGGATCGTCGGGCCGATGTGGATATCGGATATCTGCGCCACGGTAAAGCCGTGCAGGGCCTCCGGCAACCCTCCGATCGGCACGTCCACCCGCACCACCCTGGCGGTACGCCTCGCACTCCAGAGACCCCAGCCGGTAGCCGCCAGCGCCAGCAGCGGCACCGCCACGGCGCTGTACACCTGCAAACTATCCAGCGACACCAGCTCCATCCCTTTCAGCGACCACAACCAGACCAGCAGCCAGGCCAGCAGCAGGAACCCGTCGCGCAGCCAGGTCAGCACGAACAGCGACGAAAACAAACCCATCAACAACAGGCCCAACCATAAGGCAACGACCTCCAGCACCGGTTTGTCCGGGCGCCGGCCGAGCGTGAAGGCGATTGGCATCGATACGGCGGATAACAGCAACACACCAGCGAACAACCAGCCGCTGGCCGGCCAGCCGGTCAGCGCAGCCAGCGCCGGCACGATACGCCAGCCAATCCAGGCATGCAATAAGGAACTGACCAGGGTAATCGGCAACAATGGCATGCGCCGGATTTGACGCCTTAATCTCGCGCCGCGAGCGGCAAGGGGCAATGGGACAGGCGCAGAAACTTGCCCAAAACGCGCCGCTCGCCGGGTGTCAATGGTCCCTTGCCGGCGGCCGTTCCGCAGCTCTGCGCCAGGCATTCAGTCACCCGCTCAAAAACCTGCTCGCGATTGCAGACCTCCGCCAATCGGCCGGTCCGCGGCCATTCGATTTCGCAATCGTCCGATACCACCACCAGCACATCGAGTTCCAGCTGGTCGAAAAAACCTTTTTGCCGTACCCGCTTGTCCAGAAAGGCCTTGAGCAGCAGCGCCTGTACATAGGCTCGGGTAATCGGCGAGCCCATCGACACGAGTTGCCCGCTGCTCCACTGCAGCCATTGCCCGTCATCATCGATCCACACACGGCCGGCCACATCCTCGCGTTGCACCACCAGCAGGCCATGCGCGTGCAGCAGCAAATGATCCGCCCGCGCCGTCGATTTGCCGGACCGCACGGACAGCTGGTTGACGACATCGACCGCGTCGCTGCGGCGATAAAAGCGGCGCAGGTAATAGGCCATTCTGTCAGCCGAAATACGGGCCGCCAGCGCCTCAGGGCCGCCAAGGAAGGGGTCTAGCTCCTTCAAGATCATGCGTGCCGCGATTCAGATCAAGGGGCAGCGTGCTCACCTTGACGCCGACTTGACCAATGGCCGATGCAAGGAACACAGAAACTCACCCAGACGGCGGCGCTCGGACGCGTTCAACATGCCCGAGGCAACCGCCACCCGGCGGCATTGCGCCACGCGCTGGTTGACGCGTTCGCCCACCTGGTCGGCGTTACACACCTCCGCCATCCGCCCCATAGTGGGCCACTGGATGCTGCTGGTGTCGGGCACGGCGACCAGGACGTCCAGCTCCACGCCGTCGAAAAAACCTTTTTGCTTGACATTCTTGTCAAGGAAGGCCTTGAGCGACAGCGCACGCAAATACGCGCGCGTGATCGGGGAGCGCATTTCGCCCGGCTGGTTGTCTCGCCAGCGTATCCATTGCCCGTCATCCTTGATCTGCACCCGGCCCGACAGGTTTTCGCGCTCCACCACCAGCAGCCCATAGGGATGGAGCAACAAATGGTCCACATGCGCCACCTCGCTGCCCGATCCCACGCGCAGATAGTTGAGCACGTCGATGTCCGGGCTCTTGCCGAAAAAACGGCGCAGATGGTAAGCCATGCGGTCCTGCGCGATGCGCGCGGCAATCTCTTCCTGGCTGCGGCCGTAAAAAGGGTCCAGCTCCTTCAAGATCATGGTTTGCAAACACCCGGTTGATTTGGAAACCGCGCGTTGCGCCAGCGCGGCAGTTCTCTGCGCTGATGGTACCCGCGAGCGCCCCGCGCAAACCTCCACCGCCTGTAGGCGGGATGCACTTTATGCAGCGTCAGACGGCCGCGCGCCGCGTCCGCACGGCTTGCGCCAGCCCTTGCAACACCGGCACGGTTTGCACCATGCTGATACAGGCATCGGTAACCGACACCCCGGCCTTCAGCGCAGTGCCGGGCACGATGTCTTGCCGGCCTTCCTCCAGATTGCTCTCCACCATCACTCCCATGATGCGGCGGTCCCCGCTCCCGACCTGGGCCGCCACGTCCGCCGCCACGTCGATCTGGCGCCGGTGCTGTTTGCTGCTATTGGCATGCGACACGTCCACCATTACCTGCTCGCGCAAACCAGCCGCCTTCAGCAGGGCGCAGGTGGCCGCCACGTCCTGAGCGCTGTAGTTGGGGTTTTTGCCGCCGCGCAGGATCACGTGGCAGTCGGCATTGCCCCGCGTCTCGAATACGGCCGCCTGCCCCATCTTGGTCATACCCATGAATGCGTGCACCGCCGAGGCCGCCTGAATCGCGTCGGTGGCCACTTTCACGCCGCCGTCGGTGCCGTTCTTGAAGCCGACCGGGCAGCTCAGGCCCGAGGCCAGCTGGCGGTGGCTCTGGCTCTCGGTGGTGCGGGCTCCAATCGCGCCCCAGCTCACCAGGTCGGAAATGAACTGGGGGCTCAACAAGTCCAGAAACTCGGTTCCCACCGGCAGGCCCAGCGCCAACACGTCCAGCAACAGCCGCCGCGCCATTTCCAGCCCTTCATTAATCGCAAAACTTCCGTCCAGATGCGGGTCGTTGATATAGCCCTTCCAGCCGACCGTGGTACGGGGC
>JANYBQ010000334.1 GCA_025360705.1 Betaproteobacteria bacterium
ACACACGGGTTGCCGGAGCGCGCCGCCAGCGCCATCTGGGGGATTGGACGCACGGCTGGCTGGATCGCCCACGCTCTGGAGCAGCGACTGGCCGGATTTCCCTTGCGGCCAAGAGGCCAGTTCTTGCCATCCTTTCAATAGGCCGGAACATCGCGCACCGCAAGTAAATGGTCGGCCGCCAGCACCGTTGAAACAGCCTGAGCCGTTGCCGGCTGACGCGATTCCGCAAGCGACAGTCGCAATTGGAGCTTCGCCGCAATCGGGCCTGCATACACTTTGGGCGATGGCGCCGCAAGGCGCTTTTTTCACTTTGCCCGGTTGCCGACTATCGGGGTGGGTGTGCGCATTTTTGGCACGCTCCCAGGTGTCATCCAATTTCCTTAGGAGCTAGCGCACATGGCCTCATTCCCTGAACGAGCCAAGCTTGTCATCATTGGCCAAGGCGGCATCGTGGGTGCCTCGGTGGTGCACCACCTGATAACACGCGGCTGGGACAACATTGTCGGCATCGATAAATCGGCCATCCCCACCGATGTGGGATCCACCGCACACGCGTCTGATTTCTGCTTCAACACGATGCACGATCAGATGACGATCTTTACTACCAAGTACAGCATCGACTTCTACGAAAGTCTAGGCCGCTACGAGCGCATCGGGGGACTGGAAGTGGCGCGCGTCGGTGATGACGAGCGCATGCAGGAGCTCAAGCGCCGCGTGGCCTCGGGCAAGGCCTTCGGCAACCGGGTGGAGATGATTAGCCCGACCGTTGCCAAGGAAAAGTTTCCTCTGCTTGAGGAAAGCATGATCCAGGGAGCCCTGTGGGATCCGGATGCAGGCCTGGTCAAGCCGCGTTCGCAAATGGTGGCGGGCGAACTGGTCGACGCCGCCGTGGCGTCTGGCAAGTTGCTGTCGTTTGCCAACACGGCCTGTACCGGGCTGCGCATCGAGAACGGCCGTATCCAGGGCGTGGAAACCACCAAAGGCTATATCGCCGCCGACTATGTGGTGGTGTGCGCCGGATTGTGGGGACGCCTGATTGCAGGGATGGCCGGTGAAGACTTGCCCAACATGCCGGTGGACCACCCGCTCACGTTCTTTAAGCCGTATCTGAAATTTGCCGGCACCGGCAAGGACATTGGCTACCCGCTGCTGCGCGACCAGGGCAATTCGGCCTACTTGCGCGACACCGGGGACCCGAAAACGCCTGAAGGCGGCCAGATCGAATGGGGCTACTACGAAGAAAAGAGCCCGCGCATGTGCCACCCGCGCGATTTGCTCGAAAAGGAACAGGCGCGCCTGTCGCCTTCGCAGCGCGACCTGGAACTGGAGCAAATCATGGCGCCGCTGGAGCGGGCGATTGAGCTGACGCCGATCCTGGCTGAACTGGGCTACGACGAGAAGCATTCCTTCAACGGCTTGTTGCAGGTCACCACCGATGGCAACCCCTCGATTGGCGAGTCCTCCAAGGTGCGCGGCCTGTGGTACGCCGAAGCCGTGTGGGTGAAGGACGCGCCCGGCGTGGGCAAGCTGGTGGCCGACTGGATGACCGATGGCTATACCCATCTGGACCATGCCCGTATCGACGTGGCCCGCACCTATCCGTTCCAGCAGGACGAGAACTACATCCACGACCGCTGCTTTGAGGCCGCCTTCAAGATCTACAACCCGCCGGTGCACAACCGCGAGCCCTACAGCGCTGCGCGCGGCATTTACAAGAGCCCGTTCCACGAGCGCGAAAAAGCACTGGGTGCCTACTTCATGGAGCTCTCCGGCTGGGAGCGCGCACATGGTTATGCCAGCAACGAGCACCTGCTGGAGGTCTACGGCGAGCAGGTGCCGGTGCGTGCCAACGAGTGGGACAACCGCCACTTCTGGCGCGTGTCGAATGCCGAGCATCTCAAGATGTCGGAAGACGTGGGCATGATCAACATCTCGCACTTTGCCGAGATCGATGTGGTGGGCCCGGATGCCGCGGACCTGCTGGAATACATCTGCGTGGCCAAGGTAGGCGGTGACACCCCCGTGGGCAAAGGCATTTACACCCACTTCCTGGACGCCAAGGGCGGCGTGCGCGCCGATCTGACGGTGCTGCGCCTGGGCCAGGACCACTACCGCGTGATCGACGGCGCCGATGCCGGCCATCGCGACCTGACCTGGATACGCCGCATGGCACAAGACCGTGGCGCCAAGGTCACAGTGACTGACACCACCACGCAGTACGGCTGCCTGGGTGTGTGGGGCCCCAACGCCCGCGCCACCATCCAGAAAGTTGCCGATCAGCCCGCAGCGTGGGCTAACGAGAACTTCCCCTTTGCGGCTTTGCGCGAATTGACGATCAAGGGCGTACCCGTCCTGGCTTTCCACATTTCGTATGTGGGCGAGCAAGGCTGGGAGCTCCACTTCAAGTACGAGGACGGCCTGGCCCTGTGGGATGTCTTGCATGCCTTGGGCGTCACACCGGTGGGCGTGGAAACCTACGCCAACAGCCGCCGAATGGAAAAGAGCCTGCGCCTGCAGAACGCCGATCTGCTGACCGAATACAACCTGTTGGAAGCCGATCTGGCCCGCCCCAAAGTGAAGGCCGCCGATTTCCACGGCAAGGAGGCGCACCTGAAGTTCCGCGAGCGCGAACACCAGCCGGCCACCCTCTGTACGCTGACCATGACCCGCAATATCGACAGCACTGGCGTGGCGCGCTATCCGATGGGCAATTGCCCGGTGATGCATCCCGAAACGGGCGCGACGCTGATCGATTCGCAGGGCCGTCGTTCTTACACCACCAGCATCGCCTTCGGCCCCACCATCGGCAAGAACATTGCCCTGGCCTATCTGCCCTACGAATTTTGCCAAGTGGGGCGTGAGCTGCAAATTCAATACTTTGACGATGTCTATCCAGTCAAGGTCGAGGCGGTGGGCTACCGTTCCTTGTACGACCCGGAGAACATCAAGCCGCGGTCTTGACTGCGGCAATCGGAAGATTCAGGCACTTCGTGGCACGGCAGCCCTGCCAGGAGGTGGGATGTTCGTCTACAGCCTCAAGCGCTGGGCGGCGCTGGCCAGCTACCTCGACGATGGCGATTTGCCGATAGACAACAACTGGGTGGAGAACCAGATCTGGCCGATCGCAACCGGCAGATTGAACCAGGCTGCGTGCCTGAACTGCACGGGCAGTCAATGTGGCTGTTCTTATGCTTGCTTGCTTGGCTCTGACAATGACAGTTGTTGTCATTTCGTGCCATTTAGGGCGCTCTAGGAGCCTGTCGGGCTTGGGGCGCCGAAAGCGTTCTCGCAGAGCGGCGAAGCCAAAATCGGCCCCAGCGAGGACAGTT
>JANYBQ010000382.1 GCA_025360705.1 Betaproteobacteria bacterium
GACTGTCAAATCTGAAAATCGGTCTAACCAATTTTCTTGACAGGTAGACCCGAGTGGGCATGTATCGCTTGCACTGCGCCCGATTATGCGTAAGCGGAAAGCAATGAAAGTAGTGGTTTACCACTATGGATGATATCGGTAAACCAATGACAATATTGGTCAACCGAAAGCTTCGTCAACTTTCAAATTTACGTTTTCAATGAGCACACAAGCGCTTCAAGAACCCACACTGGCCACTTCAGTCGGCAAGGCTTACGCTGTCTCCGACAGTGGGTCGGAAGGTGGCGAGCGCTCTTATCAGCGCTTGGCCGAGCAGATCATGCAATTGATCGCCGGTGGCGAATTCACGCCCGGCGCGCGCCGGCCTTCCGAGCGCAATCTGGCCGACCGTTTTCAGGTAAGCCGCACGGCCGTGCGCGAAGCCGTCATTGCGCTGGAAGTGCAGGAGATGGTCGAAGTGCGCCTGGGCTCCGGCATCTATGTGCGCGAGCATCCCGCGACCATCAAGGCGATGTATGTGCCTTCAGGGCCGGGCCCGTTCGAATTGCTGCGCGCGCGCCGGCTTATCGAAGGCGAGATCGCGGCGCAGGCCGCCGAGTTGCGCAAGGACGTGGACATCGACCGCATTTATGCGGCACTGGCCGACATGCGCGACAACTGCGACGACAAACGCGCCAATGAGGCCGCCGACCTGCAGTTTCACATTCGCATCGCCGAGGCCACCGGCAACGCGGTGCTGGCGCACGTCGTCAATGCGTTGTGGGAACAGTCGCGCAGCCCGATCTGGACGCGGCTCGAGCAGCATTTCCACACACCGGCGTTACGGCAGGCCAGTCTGGAAGACCACCGGAAAATTTTTGGCGCCATCGCATCGCGCGACGCGGCGCCCGCGCGCAACGCCATGCATCAACACATCGACCGGGTGGTCGGCGAGTTCGTGAAAGGCTGGGCCTGAAGTTCGTTTGCGTTTTTATCGACAACCCGCGGAGTCCGAGCATCCGCTACTACTGAAAGAGACATTCATGACGAAGATCGAATCCGCCGCAGCCTCGCGGCCGGTTAAAAAGCTGGTCGGTGCGACGCTGCTGGCAATCGCATCCTTGCTCGGCGCCACCGCGCAGGCGCAGACCATCAACGTGGTCGACGTGGGCGGGGCATTGGCCTTGTTGCAAGACGCCATCGAGTCGTACAAAACCGTAAACCCGAACGTGAAGTTCACCTTCACCAAGGCGCCGGCACCCGAACTGCCCGGCAAGATCAAGGCGATGCAGGCCGCCAATCGCACCGACATCGATCTGGTGCTGGGTGGCACCGATATTCTTGCGGCGGGCATCGATCAAAAGCTGTGGACGGCCATCCTGCCGGACCAGTCGAAAAAATTCCCCAACGTGCTGGACAACTACACCGCGCCAGCACGCAAGATGCAGGACCTCACCAAGGGCCAGGCACTGGCTGTGGTCTTCATGACCGGCGGCCCGTTCATTGAGTACAACCCCGAGAAGGTCAAGCAGCCACCGACCACGCCGCAAGAGCTGCTGGCATGGTGCAAAGCCAACCCCAACCGGCTGATCTACGCGCGCCCCGCCAACTCCGGCCCGGGCCGTACCTTCATCATGGGCCTGCCTTACCTGCTCGGCGACAAGGACCCGAAAGACCCGGTCAATGGCTGGGAAAAAACCTGGGTGTTCCTCAAGGCCCTTAACACCTGCATCGAGTACTACCCCACCGGAACTGGCGCCGTGATGAAGGAGTTCGGCGAAGGCTCGCGCGACATGACGGTCAGCGTCACGGGTTGGGACATCAACCCGCGTGCGCTGGGCATCGTTCCCAAGGAGTACAAGATTGCAGCATTCAAGAACTTCACCTGGATCAACGACACGCAGTATCTGATGATGCCCAAGGGTGTGTCCGCCGACAAGCAGAGCGTTGTGCTCGACCTGATGGCGCATCTGCTCAAGCCGGCCCAGCAGGCGCTTACCTGGGACAAGGGTTACTTCTATCCTGGCCCGGCCGTGAAAAACGTGCCCATCACCATGGCGCCCAAGGAAAGTCAGGATGTGATCCGGGACTTCGGCCGCGCGGAATTCGCCGAGTGGACCACCAAGCAGCCGCATGCGCAGCCGCTGGACGCCGAAGCCATGGTCAAGGCTTTCAAGATCTGGGACACCGAGGTCGGAGCACAAAAATTCAAGTGATCCTCAGGTCGTTGGCAACTCGATGAACCATAACTTCAACAGTCTGAAACTCGACCGCGTGACGCGCCGTTTCGGCGGTGCGCCCAGCAAAAAGGGCGGTGCGCCGATGCATGCCGCGCTGGAAGGACTGACGCTCGACATCGCGCGGGGCGAGTTCATCG
>JANYBQ010000438.1 GCA_025360705.1 Betaproteobacteria bacterium
GCGCGAGCCGTAGCGTTCGCGGACCAGCCGGCCGCATTTCATCAGCAGTGATCCCGAGCCGCAGGTGGGGTCGCAGATTTCGTCGCCTTCCTTCGGATCCATCAGCCGCGCCATCAGGCTGGACACTTCGGGCGGGGTATAGAACTCGCCGGCCTTCTTTCCGCTGGTCGAGGCAAAGTTCTTGATGAGGAACTCGTAGGCATTGCCGATGATGTCGAGTTGGCCCACGCGGCTGGGGCGCAGGTTGAGCGCGGGCTTGGCAAAGTCTTCCAGCAGGTGGCGCAGGATGTCGTTCTTCTGCTGCTCGTCGCCAAGCTTGTTGGCGTTGAAGCTTATGTCCTGGAACACATCACGCAGCTTGGTGATGTTGGCGTCTTCGATGGCGTGCAAGGCCTTGTCGATGCGTTCGCCGTTGCCCGGTGCGTGGCGCTGCGCGTGCAATGCGTAGAAGCTTGCGCTGGGCGGCAGAACGAAGCGCTCGTTCTTGAGCATTTCTTCGATCAGCTCTGGGTGGTCGCCATATTTTTCTTTGTAGACGTCATAGTGGTCCTGCCATACGTCGGAAACGTATTTGAGAAACAGCATGGTCAGGACATAGTCCTTGTAGATGGCCGAGTCCACAGTGCCGCGAAAAGTGTCGCAGGCGCCCCATACGGCGGCGTTGATGTCGTCCTGGCTGATAGGGTTGTTGCTCATGGGTGAGTTGCTTCTTGTTCTGACGGAATAGGGTTGCTTGCCAGCTTCTCGGCCAGGGTTTGCAACTGTTGCTCGCGATTACGTATCAGCCCTTGCAGGACTTGCCGCTCCCGTCGCGCCAAAGTGGCCAGCGCAACTATGCGCCGTTGGTCCACCAGGGCTGGGACGCTGAGCCTCAATGACTCCAACACCGGCCGGCGAATGCTGAGCTGGCTGGAGCCTTCCGCAGCCTGCCGCAACTGGCGCTGAAACGGCGGTTGGTTGATTTGCCAGGCCACAAAACCGGGCAGCATTTTGGCGTTTGGTTTGACCAGGAGATGGAAGAAATGCGGGCTGCAAACCGCAGGCCCGGGCGGCGCATCAATGCACACCGCATAAAAGCGGCTTCCCCTGGACACGAACAGCACATCTTCAGGCCGCAGCCAGTCCGGTTTCTTGAAGCCGGACAGTTCGGTTCTCAATACGCCACCCCAGTTGACGCCAAGTTCGGGGTCCACGTCCTTCATCTGGACGGCGCGCACCGAACCTGCGGCAAGCCCGCTGATCGATCCGCGAAAGGGGAAGCCAAACTGCACGACGACAAGGTCACCTAGAGTTTCTATATTTGCATCAATCATAGTGGCGCATACATTATATCAATTCAAAAAATTTTGGAGAACTATTTTCAATTAATATCTACATCAAATAAATTGGTGCGATCTCTTTTTGCATTTTCCATGAGGGGCAGCCAGCCGTGGACAATGCAACACCACCAACGTATTGCCCTGTCGTATTACAATAATGGGTAACATTATTGATGCGCAAAGCATGGCAGCAACCACCCTCTCTTTTCGCGCTGCGTCAGAGTTTGCCGAGCAAACCAGGGCATTGGCCAAGGCCATGCACATGACCAGTTCGGACTACGTGCGCGAAGCGGTACGTGAGAAGAATGAACGCGCCTTGAAAGATCGCATGGTCTTTCTCTCTACCCAGCTTTCCGCCCGCCACCTTGGCGAAAACCAGGCCATGGAAACCGCAATCGGGGACGGTCTTGCCTAAGTTCAAACGCGGCCAAGTGTGGGAGGCAGACTTCGAGCCGCAAACCCACAAGGAGGAACCCGGCAAACGGGGCCGCCCGGCACTCATCATCCAGACCAACATATTGAACGGCGCCGGCCACGCGACCACCATCGTCGTCCCAGGTACGACCAACGTGTACCGTGACGCGCAAGGCGACGGTTACCCGTTGCGCGTCGCTCTGGGTCGGCTGGGCAAGTCCAGGGAAGAGACCGATCTGCTGGTGGACCAGATTCGCACTATTGCCAATCAGCGCTTCATGGGCGACAAGCCCATGGCCGATCTGCCGCGCGCACAGATGAAACGGGTGGAAGATGCACTGCGCATATTGACCGGGGATTAACATGCCCAGGGGCTCAGCGTGCTGCCGCAGACCGTCTCGCCAAAGTCGTCGCCGCAATCGCCCCCAGTATCAGCGCCCCACCCCAATAAACGGCAGTGGCAGGCAGCTCGCCGTGCACCATCCAGACCCATAACGGGTTGAGGAACGCATCGGCCATGGTGATCAGCACCATCTGCACGGCGGCCACGTGGCGGGCGCCGCGCATGAACAGCACCATCGGCAACGCAAGTTGCAAGGCACCCATCAGCAACAAGGTCAGCAAGGTGCTGGTATCGATCGGCGCCAGGCCCACGGAGACTGCCACGACCCCAAAAACGCTCAGGCCGCCCACCACCATCGACGGCTCCATGTCCAGCGCCTGGTAGCGCCGCAATGCCACACTCTGGCCTGCGAAGCACAGGGCCATTCCCAAGGCCGCGATGGAACCCGTCAAGCCGCTGACCGATGCATTGCTTTCGCCAAACGCGATAAATGCCACGCCACCCATGGCCACCGCGATGGCCACATAAAAAATGGGTTGGGTCCGTTCGCCCAGCCAGATGCGGGCCAGCAACGCGGCAAACAGACAGGATGTGGCTCCGAGGCACGAGACGGCGGCGATGCTGGCGAGTTGCATGGCCAGGATATACAGCGACGAACCGACTGCAAAGAAACTCGCCGCGATCACCACCGCAACCGGGTCGGTGTGCCGGAACAAAGCCACCGCGCCGCGTCCGTAGTGCGCCAGTGTCCACAACAGCAATGCCAGCCCCATGCCCAGGCCGCGCCAGGCGTTGAAGGTCCACGGATCCACGCTGGGCATCCAGCGCACAAACACACCGCTCAGGCTCCAGAACACCGTCGCGCCGGCTACCAGCGCCACACCCTTCACTTCATTGCGCAAAATGGACTACTCGGCCGCGCCAGAACGCCGGCCGCGGCCGCGCTTGAGGTTGGCGCCGGGTGCCGCACCGCCGAGCCGGCTCTGTTCCCCGCCCCATTGCGCGCGTGCGCCGGTGGACACGTCGCCGAGTTCGCTCACAATCGCTTCCAGCCCGGGGCTGGGCGCGACGGTATGGGTGTCGAGCGCGTCGCGCATGGCGCGCAGATGTCTGGCCGAGGTGCCGCAACAGCCGCCGATGATGCGCGCCCCGGCGTCCAGTGCCATGCGTGCATAAACCGCCATGATTTCGGGCGTGCCGTTGTAGACGATGGACCCGTCCACGTACTGCGGAATACCGCAATTGCCCTTGGCCACCAGCACCACGTCCGGCCCGGCTGCGGCGGCCAGATTGTGGATGCAGGCCACCACTTCCGACGCGCCGACGCCGCAGTTGGTGCCGCAGGCGGCCAAACGCGGAATCAAGGTTTTTTCCAGCGCCGCGAAATCGCTCGGCGAGATACCCATCATCGTGCGGCCGTTGGTGTCGAAGCTCAGCGTGCAAACGATCGGCAAACCGGCAGTCGCGGCGCCGGCTACCGCGGCCTGCACTTCCTCGACCGACGACATGGTCTCGATCCACAACACGTCGGCGCCGCCTTCGGCCAGGCTTTTCGCCTGCTCGGCAAACGCGTCCCTGGCTCGCTCGAACGTCAACGGTCCGATCGGCTCCATGATTTCGCCGGTGGGCCCCATGCTGCCGGCAACCGCAACATCGCGGCCGCTTGCATCGGCTACCGCGCGCGCGATGCGCGCCGCCGCAAGGTTTATCTCGGCTACCCGATCTTCGGCCTGGTGCAGCTTGAGGCGATATCGGGTACCGCCAAAACTGTTGGTGAGAATGATGTCGGCGCCGGCTTCGACAAAACCTCGGTGCAGGTTGGCGATGCGGTCCGGGTGTTCGAAGTTCCACAACTCGGGCGCGTCACCCGACATCAAGCCCACGTCGAACAGGTTGCTGCCGGTGGCGCCGTCGGCCAGCAGCCAGGGACGCGTGGCAAGCAGATGGGTGAAGCGATTGGTGCTGGAGTCTGGGGTGAGTGTCATATAAGAGAAGTGGTCGACAGGCTCAGCACCGGCCAAGCTCAGGGTGAACGGATTGGGGCTTGCCCTGCCTACCTTATCTGATCCGGTGTAACGATGATCCAGTTGCGGTTGGCGGTCACCGGAAAGCCATGCTCAAGCTGCGCGGCGGCATGGTGCGCCTGCAAGGCGTGAATTTTGTCGTGGTAGGTCGGCTTGCGCGACACGAAAATCCGCATCGACCCCTGGTCCACATCCGGCGCGCGGAA
>JANYBQ010000484.1 GCA_025360705.1 Betaproteobacteria bacterium
CGCCGGATGACGAAGGTTATGTCACAGCCCCCGAGACGCCTGGTCTGGGGGCCGCGGTCGACTGGGACTACATCAAGTCCCACGGTACGACATCAGCCGAGCTCAGTTGAAGTAGTTCAACACCGTCATCATGTTGCGCCAGTAGACGTCGTGCGACTCCACGCGGATTTCGCGCTGCGTCAGCGGTGGGCTGACGGTTGCCAGCGCCACCGAAACGGAGGCCGCGCCGGCCGCGCTCGGGATGGCATCATTGTCCACGCTGGTGGTGGCAAAGGCCGCATCGGTCAGACCGAGGTAGAACCAGACATAACGGGCCGGGTCGGTTCCGGTGGCCGAAATGGTCATGGCGCCACCGGTGTAGCTGCCCAGCGGGGAGGACGTGGTGACGCTTGGGAAGGTCGCTGCGACGGCTTCGGCAAGCGTCAGCGGCCTGCGCTGGATGCGCTCCTTGTACTGAATGTCGAAGCCGCCGAACTGGGCCACCGCATTGCCGCTGTCGAATGCCGTGAGGACGTACACCGCGTCGTCCGGGATGGCCGCGATCTGGGCATCGGAGGAGCCAACCGCGTTGGCGCCGCTATTGCAGTTCGAGGCCATGCGGTAGTACCTGCCGCCGTTCTGGTTTCCGGCGTTCTGGATCGTCCAGCGGTCGCCGACGGTCGAGCGCTGGTACTTCAGGCCCGCGCCGGGCAAGCCCGGACCCGTCACCATGACGTAGGACACATTGCCGCTGTTGGCGCTGTTAAGGTCCTGAAAGCCGAATTCCAGGCCGGTCGTCACGCAGCCGCTGAGGCCATCCTTGACGATGTGCGCGTTGCCATAAGTGTCCAGCACGCGGCCGTCGCCGCGCAGACGCCAGACACCATCCGTGCCTTTGACAAGCTGCATGTTTTTCTGGCGGTCCAGCCCTATGCCGTCCTTGTTCTTGATGGTGAACTCGACAAATGCCCTGGGACTGGTGTTGGATGGCGTGATGGTGTAGTCGATCTTGCGGATGGTCACTTCGCTGAAGCTGCCGCCAACCAGTTCGCCGTTGGCGGCAACGCTATTGGTAAACGCGGTCGCCGACTTGTCGCCGTGGCGGAAGTTGTAGGTGCCGGTCACCGGGTCGCTGCTGGTCAGCAGCGGCAGCAAGGTGGCGGGCGCGGGCAGGCCGATCGCGAACTTGGCAGAGAAGTCGCTGAGTGCCTTGCGGATCAGCGTAACGTCGTCGGCCGCCGTGGTCATGCCGGCGCCGTCAAGCGGTGTAGCGGCGGTTTCCGCCGCTGCCTTGGTGGCCAGGTTGTCGGTGATCTGTTGCTGGGTCACCAGGTTGGTGATGGTGGCCACGTTGGTGGCCGGGTCCACGCTCACGCTGATGACGTCGAGTGCCTTGTCGAGCGCGCTCGACAAGGGCGTGAACGCGGTGCGCAGCAGGTCGATGCTGGAATCGACGCCCATCGCGGTCAACACCGGCAACAGCTTGGCCTTGAGGCTGGCGGTTTCCGCGTCCAGCTCGGTCTTGGTCAGCGTGCTGAAATTGCCACCGTTGAAATAGGTCTCCGCGAGTTGGCCTGCGATATTGGCCACGATCAGATCCGTCAACGGCGTGATGTTGATGGTGCCATTGGTGTCGGCTGCACTCGCGGCCGAATGGATGATGTAGGTGCGTCCGCCCACGGTGCCCTCGGCGCGGAACAGAAACGGCGCGGTCAGCCCGGTCACATCGACCGAATATGCGCCATTGGCGGCGATCGGCGTGGAGCGTGTCACGCCCCTGGAATCCTTGACCGTGACGGTCCCGACCAGTGGCAAGCCGGCCGCGGCCGTCCCCGACACCGTCAGGGTTGGCACGATCGGCGGGACGCTTGCAACGCCATCGCCGCCACCGCCGCCGCAGCCATAAAGTGCCAGAAGACCGGCGCCGGCAATCGCAAGCGCCGATCGTTTGAATGTGAATGTCATGTAGGTATTGGAATATCTTGAGTTGAAAAAGACACAGGTTCCGGAGGCGGGTTGCCGCATTCAGGTGCCTGTGCGTCGATGGTATCGGCCGCGTTTCATCGCGCCATCCCATATCCATGGGATGCTGTCGGTGCGGGGCGACCGTCGGCAACCGCTATGCTTGCCCGCTGCAACAAACAGGGGAACATAGGTGTGGCGCGTGCTGGTGGTTGAGGATGATGCGCATATGCGCGAGTTTTTTTCGGCCAGTGTGGCGCGTTGTTCCGAGCTGTTGCTGGTGGGCAGCGTGGGCACGGTGGCCGCCGCGAAAGCCTGGCTGGATGACGATGGCAACACCGTCGATGTGTTGCTGGCCGACCTGGGCCTGCCCGATGGCAGCGGGCTTGAGGTAATCCGGCATGCGGTTGCGCTGCATCCGCGTTGCGAGCCGCTGGTGATCTCGATGTTTGGCGACGAGGACAATGTGCTGGCGAGCATTCAGGCCGGTGCCTTGGGCTATATCCAAAAAGATTCGGCACCGGAGGACATTGCCCAGACGATTCTTGCCATGCGGGCCGGGGAATCACCGATTTCCCCCATGATCGCGCGGCGCGTGTTGTCCAATTACCGGGCGGATCAGGTCGACAAAGAGTATGCACGGGCTGAAAAAGTATCGGCCGCTACAATAAGTGGAGCAGCCGAAGATTTCGCGGCTGCGGCACCCGGCGGCTTGCTGTCGCCACGCGAGCAGGAAGTCCTGGCATTAATTGCCCGCGGCTTCTCGTACTCGGAAATCGCGCGCTTGCAGGACGTGAGCGTGCACACCGTGCAAAGCCACATCAAAAACCTTTATACCAAGCTTTCCGTGCACTCCAAAAGCGAGGCGGTGTTCGAGGCCACGCGTATGGGCCTGTTGCCGCGGCATGGCTGATCCGCGCGGTGCGTGCGCCTGATGGAACCGCGCGCAGCGCGCCCATCGATGAAGGTTTGGGGTGGTCTGCGACATGGGGTACTGTCCGCGTTCGGGCTTCTGCTCGCATGTCTGGCGATGCAGACGCAAGCCGCGACACGGGAACTGCGCGAGGCCCAGTCAACCGTGACGGTCCAGGGGCAGACCACGCGGCAGACCGTCAGCCTGCCCTACCACTGGGATCGGCACCACAAGGGCCAGCCCGGCGAGGCGACTTTCGACGTGACGTTCCAGCTGCAAGAGTTGCCAACGGTGCCTTACGGCCTGTACCTGCCCAGGTTGGGCAACGCGTATGAAATCTGGCTCAACGGTGCGCTGTTGCAGCGCAACGGCGATTTGCGGCACTTCAATGGCCCGGACTACGCCAAGGGGCCGCGTTACCTTGCGATCTCGCCCGGCCTGCTGCGCCCGAACAACCTGTTTCACGTACTTATCCGTGCCGACATGGGGCGTCGCGGCGGCTTGGCACCATTGATCCTGGGACCCGAGGAGGAGGTGCAAGCGCTTTACCTGCACGACTACCGTTGGCGCAATACCGGCTCCATGGCGGTAGTGATCGTGAGCCTGCTGGTCGGTCTGGTGGCGCTGGCATTGTGGGCGACCCAGGTCGATCCCTCCGTGTCCGGGCGCCGCAAACGACCCCGGCGCGACCGCTTGTACCTGTTAGCGGGTGTCGCGGAACTGTGCTGGACCGTCAACGTCAGCGACGCCATCATCGAAAATCCGCCCCTGCCCTGGCCGTGGTGGGGCATGCTCGCCATCCTGTCGGCCACCGTGTGGGTGTGCAGCATGACGCTGTTTTGCGTCGAAGTGGCCAACTGGAGCCGGCTACGCGCAGTCACATGGCTACGCCGCTGGTTGGCGCTGTTGCTGGCGGCAAGTGCCGTCGCGGCGATTGGCTCGCTGGTGGCCGGTTATCCGGTCATGTTGACGCTTTTGTACGCTGCGTTGGGGCTCACGTCCCTGGTCTTCGTCGCATTGTTCATGCGCAAGGCGGTGCGCGGAGCGTCGCGGTTGCACAAGTTGGTGGCGGTCGCGCTGTTATTGAATACCCTGGTGGGTCTCCGCGACCTCTACGTTTTCCGGCTCAGTCCGGTGTACGGGGAAAACACCCTGCTGCGTTATAGCTCGGTATTGTTCGGCCTGGCGTTGGGCTACATAGTGATCATGCGTTTTCGTACCGCCAGCCGTCGGGTGCGCGAGCTCATGGCCAATATGGCCGCCCAGGTGTCCCAGAAGGAACAGGCCCTACAGGCAAGTTACCAGCGCGTTGAACAACTACGGCTTGAACAGGAGCGCGTCAGCGAGCGCACCCGCATTCTGCGCGACATGCACGACGGCGTGGGCTCGCATATCAGCACGGCGATCCGCCAGCTGCAGTCGGGCAGGGCCAACCACGACGAAGTGTTGCACACGTTGCGCGATTCACTGGACCAACTCAAGCTGTCGATCGACGCGATGAACCTGCCCCCAGGCGACATCAACGCGTTGCTGGCGAATATCCGCTACCGGCTGGAGCCGCGTTTTCTGGCGTGCGGCATCGTCGTGCAATGGGACGTTGCCCTGCTCGAACCAATCGCCAAAGTTGACGCCAACGCCATGCGCCAACTCCAGTTCATGCTGTTCGAGGCCTTGTCCAACGTTCTGCAACATGCGCAGGCCAGCACCCTGTGTTTGGCAGCTCACCCCGCGGGGCCGCAAGGCATGGGCGCGCGCCTGCAAATCATCGATAACGGGCGCGGATATGACGTGACGCAGCCGCGGCGCAACGGGTTGCTGTCGATGCAACAACGCGCGACGGCACTCGGCATGGCGCTGCGCCTGGACAGCGCACCCGGGCGAACCGTGGTGGAGATCGCGATCGAGTGACGCCCGTCGGGCGCAGTCAATTCATGGACTCTGGGAGGGTCGTGGCCAATTCCATTGGGGAGGGCGCCAACACCGACTCGCGCGGCGGCGACCGGCGGATGGTACTGGCCGGTGCGCCTACCCGTCCCACGTGGGTCAGTCCCTCAAGCGGAGCGGGCCGGCCCAGCAGAAACCCCTGGAATTCGTCGCAGCCGCGGTCCTGCAAAGCAGCCATCTGGCTCGGTGTTTCCACCCCTTCCGCACTGACCCGGATGTTGAGCGAATGCGCCAGCGAAATGATGGAGTGCACGATCACGCCCACCTTGGCGTCGTGCCCCAGGTTGTGCGTGAAAGCGCGATCGATCTTGACCTTGTCGAACGGAAAACGCCACAGATAGGCAAGGCTTGAATAACCAGTGCCGAAATCGTCCATCGCAATCGACACACCCATCCCCGACAAGGCGCGCAGTACACCCATCACCTGATCGGTGTTGTTCATGAGCAGCGATTCGGTGATCTCCAGCTCCAGCCGCTCGGGCGCCAGACCGGCATCCGACAGGGCCCGGGTCACCAGTTCAACCAGGTTGTCGCTGGCGAACTGAAGGGCTGACAGGTTGACCGCCACCGTCAGCGGCGCAGGCCATCCCGCGGCCTCGACGCAAGCGCGGCGCAGCACCCACAGACCGATCGCGTCGATCACCCCGGTCTCCTCGGCCAGAGCGATGAATTCGACCGGGGCTATGTCACCGCGTGTCGGATGATGCCAGCGCAATAAAGCCTCGTATCCAGTCAACGTGTGGGCATCGCGCCCATACAAAGGCTGGTAATGCAGCGACAACTGGTCGGCGGCGATCGCTTCGCGCAGATCGCGTGTCAATTCGCGCCTGGCCTGCATCTGCTGGTCCATTTGCACATCGTAAAAACTGAAGCTGCCGCGGCCGTTGGCCTTGGCGCGGTACAGCGCCAGATCGGCCTTGCCCAGCAATTCGTCCGGGTCGGTTGCGTCCAGCCCGTGTATGGCAACACCGACACTGCCGCCGCAAATCACGCGTTGATCCGATACCTCATAACTCAGTGCCAGGGCCTCGACGATGCGTTGCGCCAACGGCGTTACCGCCTCCACCGTGGCCACGCCCAGCAGCACGATCGCGAACTCGTCGCCGCCCAGCCGCGCCACCTGGTCACCTTCGCGCACCGAAGCTTTCAGGCGTTGCGTGGCGACCCGCAGCACCTGGTCGCCCGCTGCATGTCCGAAGCTGTCGTTGACCTCCTTGAAGTAATCCAGGTCGATGCATAAAAGCGAAAAAGCCGGTCCGCCCTCGGCCCGCCGCCAGGCGGCCTGCTGCAATACCTCGTTGAAACTGGCCCGGTTCAACGCGCCGCTGAGGGCGTCATGGTGGGCCATGTAACGCACCCGTGTATCGGCTTGGCGCTGCCGGCGCAGGCGAACCCAGAACTGGTAGCTGGCAACGGCCAATAACACCAGCAACAATGCCGCGACGGCACCGGCCACGCGCAGAAATGCGCCCTCGTTGAGCCGGGCGCGTTCGGTCTGGTCCACATACACCTCGACCACGCCCAGCACCCTGCCGTCGCGTTTTACCGGCACATAGGCCTGGCTGTAGACGGGCGGGCCGCCGGACCGGGCCGCGCGCTTGAGTTCAACCTGCGGTTGGCCGGCCAGCACCGGGCCGAGAATCAGCGCATCGGCCTGATTCGCCGAACCTTTTCCGAAATCGTCTTCTGCTGCATGGGTGGGCGACGAACGCGCATCGGGCAGTTCATCCGAAGACAGCACCGGTTTGCCGGCGGCGTCGAACAGCTTGAAGTGAAAAACATCGTCGGTGTGCAACAAGCGCGCCAGCTGTTCACGCGCCGCCGGTGTGACGCCCCGGCCCGCCAGCGCGGCTTCCAGATCCGGCACGGTGCGGTCGGCAAATTGCGCCCAGCGCAAGGCGGACTGCTCTGCGCTCTGCCCCAGTTGGCGCTCGGACTCGATTCGCAATATCCAACCCAGACAAACCGCCGCCAGCGCCAGTCCGATAACCCACAATGTAAATATTTTCCAGTCGGCTGATCGCTTTTTCACTGTGGTTTGCTCCGTTTGTAGCGACTCCCTGCGAACTGTTTTTCGGTGATTCTACGGGGTCGCCGATAACCGGGGCCGCAGGTTGTCCAGCATGTCGCGCACCATCGCATCCAGGTCGTAGCGTGGGCGCCAACCCCAGTCGGTTTGCGCGGCGCGATCGTCGATGGAACGCGGCCAGCTATCCGCGATGGCCTGGCGGTAGTCGGGCTCGCATCGCAGGTTGAAGCCCGGAATGTGGCGCTGGATCGCGTCCGCGATCTGCACCGGCGTAAAGCTGATTCCGGCCAGGTTGTAAGACCCGCGCTCGCGCACGTTTTCGCTCGGTGCCTCCATCAGTTCCAGCGTGGCGCGGATAGCGTCGGGCATGTACATCATGGGCAGCGCCGTGGTTTGCGACAGGAAGCTGGTGTAGTGGCCCTGCTGGAGCGCCGCGTGAAAAATCTCGATCGCGTAGTCGGTGGTGCCGCCGCCGGGTGCGGTCTTCCAGCTGATCAGGCCCGGGTAACGCAGGCTGCGCACGTCCACGCCGTGGTTGCGGTGGTACCAGTTGCACCAGCCTTCGCCGGCCAGCTTGGAGATGCCATACACCGTGGTCGGGTCCATCACGGTTTTTTGCGGTGTGTGGTCGCGCGGCGTGGACGGGCCGAAAGCCGCGATCGAACTGGGCCAGAACACCCGCTGAAGCTTGTGCGTGCGCGCGATCTCCAGCACGTTGAGCAAGCCTTTCATATTGAGGTCCCAGGCCCATTTGGGATGTTGCTCGCCACGCGCCGACAGGGCTGCTGCCAGCAGATAGATCTGGCTGATGCGATGGCGCTCCACCACATCGGTCAATCCACTGGCTTCGGTCGCGTCCAATACTTCGTGGCGCACGCCCAGCACGCGGCCATCGGGCACCAGATCGCTTGTGACCACCGCGTCCGGCCCATGGCGCTGTACCAGCGCGTGCGTCAGCTCGGTGCCGATTTGTCCATTGGCGCCGATGATGAGAATACGGGTGTTCATCCGCGGCGCCTCACTACTTGACTTCCGCGCTTGCCGCTACGAAATTCGCCTTGGAAACGGCCCGGCGGCTCATGCCACCAGACCCAGCTCGCGGCCGGCCTGCGCAAACGCCGCCACGGCCCGCGCCAGGTCGGCGCGCTCATGCACCGCGCTTATTTGCACACGGATGCGCGCCTGACCTTTGGGCACCACGGGGAAGAAAAACCCCACCACGTAAACACCCAACTCGAGCAGTCTGGCCGCGAGTTGCTGCGCTAGTGCCGCGTCGTACACCATGATGGGCACTATCGGGTGTTCGCCTGGCTTGATGTCGAAACCGGCCTGCGCAATGGCAGCGCGGAAATACCGCGTGTTGTCGGCCAGCTTGTCGCGCAACGCCGTGGAACCTTCCAGCAGGTCGAGTACGGCTATCGACGCACCCACAATGCTGGGCGCCACGGTG
>JANYBQ010000509.1 GCA_025360705.1 Betaproteobacteria bacterium
CCTTGTTGAAATCAAGGACTACGTAAGTCTCCCCAAAACAAGGGTTGGTGTATGAAAATACTGCAACACCTGCTTCAATTTTGCCATTGACATCTTTATTGCGCACAGAACAATTCCCACCTCCTGAGATCCATGAAGTGAACTTCGCAGAAAACACATCGCCGGAAACAGAAATACTTTCAGCCGAAAAGGATTGATTGTGTCCTGTAGTCAAACTTTTCCAACGACCAGAAAT
Source organism: Betaproteobacteria bacterium (assembly GCA_025360705.1). Taxonomy (GTDB): domain Bacteria; phylum Pseudomonadota; class Gammaproteobacteria; order Burkholderiales; family Burkholderiaceae_C; genus CAISIP01. The sequence continues at coordinate 236 of JANYBQ010000509.1, forward strand.
TTTCTTGGGGACCGGTGTCGCAGCTGAATCTGCGCTCGACGCTACAGCCTGAGAGACACCTTCCTTTTTCAGCTCTTCTGCGCTTGCCGGGAGAAGCAAGGCCGCAAACAAAGCGTTAGCCACGACGAACACCAAACTGATAATACTTTTCATGAAAAATCTCCATAGTTTAAGTTTACATAATGCCATATGTCTATGGTCGCGTATACAGAAATGACGTCATCTTATTTTTCATATTATCAAGAAACGATTGGTGTCTGCATATTTCAAAACCTTATACAGCTTCTACTTGGATAGCCGTTTAAAGATATGACTAAGATCGAAAGATAGGTATTTGCAATTATATTATTTATCCTTAGAAAAATGACCCACTGAATTTAATTGATATTATCTCTGCCCAGCTCCCATCAGCGAATATATGCCCTCATCCCAGTCCAACTCATCCAGCGGAAGATGAGAAAACCATACCTCCACCTGCGCTCCCATATTGCTCCGTGAACTGACGGAAATAAAGGTATCGCGTGGCGGAATAGCTTTTCGATTCTTTGCCGTGGTATTCCCATTCCGACGGGGACCGATCAATATCTTCTGTAGTTGGCGAATATCGCCGTCTTTATTGATTTTCTTCGCCCAGTCCCGAATTTTTTCGGCAATCGAATCAATCTGGTTCGGTAAGCTGATATTCAGAGCCGCCTTGATCCGCTCAACTCCATTGAGTTTGGTCCATACCGTCCTGAGTTCACTGAGGTTGATACGTGTCTGTTTGAGCTCGCGGCAGGCCCAAAGTACGACAAACAGAAATTTCAGAGGGTCCGATGCCGCGCCTTTTTCCATGGTCGTCATTCTTCTGTTGGTTCGCAGTTTTAGGGTGACTTGACCTCCTATCGTACCAAGCCGCACCAGCGGCGGCTGGGCCTCGAATGGCTGAAGGTCGCCGACGACGCCGATTTCAAGACGCTCGAACCCTTTGTTCAATTGCTCTGGTAACGACAGAATCCACTCCTTGAAGGCCGGGTGAAGAAAAAAATAATCCTTGTTGACCGAACTTGAGTCCTCGTTGCCGTGCACCTCGTCAAATGCGAAGCGCTGTTGGTAATAGTGTCGGTGCCGTTTTGGCAGTGGCTCGGCGATGCCCAGCAATCCATGCTGGACGAAGAACTTGATGATCCTCGGACCTTCCTGTCCAAACTCCGCGGCCAGGTCCCCCATGGCCTTCCCGTCAATGACTTCCTTTCGGAGCATGACTGCAAAGCGCCGGTGATGGGTGTCGTTCCAACCCAGGAACGAATGCGCGATGGCGTACGAAATGTTGCGACTGGCTTGCGCGTTAACCGCCTTCCTCACGGTATTAAACCCTCGGGGACCAACTATGTCGTATATCGCACCGCCAATTCCGATCACTTCCCGTGGCACGCGCCGCGTGTGCCGCAAAATGGAATCGAACACGTCCTCCGAGTACCTCCCGCCTCCAACCGTGCTTCTGTCTTCGTGTGTTACGTCGCGAAAGCCGCACAGGGCATGTACCGGTTTTCCCCCGTCTTTTAGCTGGTCCGCCAACCGCGATGCGTCGGCCAGACGGATCCTGTCATTGAGCATCGCCTCAAGATCGTCACGGCTGTATCGGAGCGTCAACACGACTCCCATCGCAAGCGCCACATCCGGATGGTCTTGGCCGGAACCAAATGCTTCGCTGCGTACCGACGCGTAAATGTTGAGCACGTGGTTCCAGCTGGTGCTTTTGGAAAACTTCCATATCGCCAACAGCAGGCCTTGCTGGACGCTCCTCCACAGATTGGGTGGGTCGAGGTCTACAAGTTCATCCGGCGCATCCAGATACATCGCTATTCGGGTCTTGCCAAGTCTTGCAACGCTCGTTGTTATGGCAATGACCCAGTCGCTGTTGCCATGGTAGAGGCCTTGCTTGAGTTGGTCGATGCCCAACTGGTAGTCGTCCAAAGGCAAGCGCTCCAGAATCCGCCCCATGAACCAAGTCAGCATTACATCGGCCTCAGCGCCCTCGGGTAGATCGGGCTTTTTTTGCCGTTGTACTTGGTCCAGCAACTCCAGGCTGCCGAACCAGTCCGCGTACCCACGCAGCGTGGCGGAACGAGAACCGGTTATCCAGACCAATAGCCCCAATATGGACAGTTGCCACACCTGAACCCAGGCCGACACCGACTCCCTGCCTTGCAGCCACCTCGGAACAACCACGTGCAGGCTGCTCAAGGCGTCGAGCAGTATGCGTGGCCTCCCGCTCTGAGGGTAGAAAATATTGCGCCCGCCAAAGCTGCTTGCCCGGTGGTTCAGACTTCGAACCGCAAGCAAATGGCTTTTGCCAAACCCCTTTCGGGCTTTCAATACGCAGACGCCGCGCTCGTCCCAGTCTTTTGTAACGTCGCCAATGCCGCAAAATGCGCGTATTTCGGCTCCGCCATGTGCCGGCAATTGGGCAAGCTCCTGCTCCGAGGCCAAAGCCGCGTCCACGTTGAATGGATTTGCCATACCCATGTGCATGTCTCCTGGCATCCATGGCGCGGGTCCCCGCAGCGGGGTTTCGGCGGCACCATGGCAGCACTATCTTAGCTGTCCTCGGCACCAAAGCCATCGCATGCGGCCTTTGCGCCGCGCCACGATTCCGGGGTGAAATTCAACCAACGATTCTTAGGGGGTGCATGCCATGGTTCGCTGTTTTCTGACGGGTGTTCAGTTCACCATCGCGGAAGGATTTGTTCTGAACCGAAGAGAGGCCCATGAACTGCTCTATTCGCTAAAGGACCGCGCTGCCAGTCTTCAACGGGTGATCGAGCAGCTTTCCCCTTTGGACGAGGAAGACACCGGGAATAGGCCCATACGCTCCGGTCGCGCAGGCTTCGTTCGCAAAAGGCATCGCCTGGTCTGCAAGGCGGTCGCCGATGCGCTTGCGCCCGGGTGCCCCGAAATCAGGCTGTTTCTCGACTGGCCCGCATACCGCGCGCAGGTACGCCTTGCGGTTGGCGTAAATATCCATCCGGTCGGCGAGTTTGCCGCACCGACGTTGCCGGACTCGTCACAAGATGAAAACAAACGTCAGCCGTGACAGGCCGCGGCCACTGCTGATACTCGGGCGCGTTCCAAACGCCGCCGACCTGGCTCTGCGCCGAATCCTGCACGCCAAAGAACGTGGTCAGCCTTTGGTTGTCGTGGACTACCAGGGCAATCTCGCCGCCACATTGACCGAACGAAACAAAGGCAATCTGCACAAAGGGCCGCTGCTTTGGTGTGACCTCGCCAACCGGCGGCGGCCTACGGCGCTGTTTCGTTTTACACAGTCAGTGGGGATGAAGCCAGCCTTGCGCCGATTCATCGAGGCTTGCGTCCGCCATGTCGCGGCTCCCGTTTCGGGGGCGACGATAGCCGCGGCGGTCGATCTGGCGCATCGCCTCGCGGACCAGGGCACCATTGGCCTGGCGGTGCTGGTTCGCGGTCTGCGGCGGCCCGAGACCTCGCATGCGTTGCGGCGCGACCCCAGTCTTTCCGCGGAACTGGATTGCCTGGTTGAATTGCTGGACTGGGTTTTGCGATTTCCCGCCGTATGGGGTTTGTCGGAGGGCAACAATTGTGTCGATCTGGGCCATGCCATGACGCTCGGAGGAACCACGTGGCTTGAATTGCCGGGCTCCCATTTCGAGCGTGTGGAACACCAGTTGGTTTCATGGATGGTCGATGCGGCGCTTATGGATGCGCTGTTGTCCAGCGGCGGCGAAAAGTCACAAGGTCCAGCGGTTCGGCATCCCCCCATTCTGGTGTACGGTTTTCCCATTGCCTGCCCACTGATGCCGAAAAGCGGTGACGTGGATGCAAAACAAGTGGGGCTGTTCGCGTTTTCTTCCGCGCATCCTCTCCCCGAGGCCGCGCGAAGCTGGCTGGAGGCCGATGCCGACTGTTGGATTGCCGGCGATATAGGCAATGTACCGGCGAGCGCCAAGACGGACTGGCTCCATGAAGCGGACCGTAAGCGCCTGGGCGATTTGCAGCCGGGACAGGTCTGGGTGCGATCCGGCGCCGACGGCAAGGCCGTCACCGCGCTTGTGCGTCCGCACGAGGCCCATGACTCCTTGGCGCACGGCTATCGCCTGCAAGCGCTCAGACAACTGCGGTTGACACCGGTAAAGCAATTTTCATCGGCCCTGGCCGGCAGCGATCCACCGGCTCCGCTAAACACCGACTTATATCGCAAGCTGTGCATGAAAGAGACTCTCTACGCCGGCTGGTTTCGCGTCAAGGCACACAATCGCCAATCGCACGGGCATGACCGCATCACCATAGAGCAGTTTGGCGCAATGCTGGATGTGGAACTGCAACGGCTGGCACAAGAGTTGACAGAGGGCCGCTACCACTGCCGTCCGCTGCGAACCGCGCGCATACCCAAGTCCGACGGCGACGTTCGAATTCTTAAGATCGCCTGCGTCCGGGACCGAGTGGTGCAGGCGGCCTGTCTGCATCTGATCGAGCCCTTGTTCGATGCACGTTTCAGCCCTTCGAGCTTTGCCTATCGGCCCGGTCGCGGCGCCCACCACGCCGTCGCACTGGCACGCTCGGCGATCCATTCGGGGAAGCAATGGGCCATCACCGCCGACATTCGCAAGTGCTTCGACACCATCGACCACGAAATCGTCTTGCGGTTGGTCGGAAATCTTGTCGGCGATCGCGATCTGGTTCAGCTGATCCGACATTGGCTGGTAGCGGACGTCATCGACTTCATGGACATCATTCCCACGGAGCTTGGCATTGCGCAAGGCGAGGCGATATCGCCGCTGCTGGCAAACATTTATCTCGACCCGATGGACAAAGAGTTCGAACGGGCCGGCGCCACCTTCGTGCGGTATGCCGATGACTACGTCGTGCTCTGCAACTCCGAGGCGCAAGCGCAGGCCGCTCTGCGACTGATGCGTGAATTTCTCCAAGGTGTTCTGCGACTGACGCTCAAACCGGCCAAGACACACTATTGCCACGTCGAGGCCGGCGTTGCATTTCTCGGCTTTCTGCTCGGCTCTTCGGACGCTCGCATCCCGCCAGACAAGACGGCCCGCGTGGTGCGCGCGGTCTGTGAGCTTGTGGATGTCCTTGCATCCTCCGAGCCAAGCTCGACG
>JANYBQ010000534.1 GCA_025360705.1 Betaproteobacteria bacterium
GTAGAACAGCGCGGTGCCGAATATGCCCACGCTCAGCAACACCCTGCGCAGGCGCGGGCTGCCCTTGACCGCCTGGGACGCCAGCGCGAGCATGGCCACCAGACCGCCTTCGCCATTGTTGTCGGCGCGCAGCACCAGCACCACGTACTTGACCGAGACGATGCTGGTCAGCGTCCAGAAAAAGATCGACAGGATGCCGTAGATGTTGTCGGGCGTGAACGGCACATGGCCCGAGTTGAAGACTTCCTTGAGTGCGTACAGGACGCTGGTGCCGATATCCCCGTAAACGACACCAATGGCACCGACTGTAAGTACGGCGAGGGAAGATTTGGAAGCTGACACAGAATGAAATTGCTGCGCGGACCCACAACTGTCCGCAGGGCTTTTTTATTCCCTGGCTAAACCGCCCGCCTGTGGATGAAGCCGGGGCTGGTTTGCCTGCAAGCCCGCAATTGTGCGCCTGCCATACGTTTATCGATGCGGTTCAACCGCTCTATGACGCAGCCGTACACGCCCCTGTTGCAGCGCAACAACTAGCGTCCGTGAGGCGATACGCCTTAGTCATAGACTTCGGCGTCCGGGTCGGTGGCCTCGAGTTCATAACTGGCCGCCAGCATTGCCAGCCGACCAATAACACCGTACATATAAAAGCGGTTAGGGGCTCTGGCGCCGGGCCGAATTCCGGGCTGCGGTAAGTGCGTACTTTCAACAAAATCCAGCGGAACGAACCGGGAGCCTGGCGCGTTGAGATTCTCGTCAATGCCACGACCGGCATGCACGCGGTAGAAACCGCCCACCACATACCGGTCCATCATGTAGACCACCGGCTCCGCGACTGCTTCGGCAATACGCTCGTTGGTAAGCACTCCCTCTTGCACAATCACCTCCGCCAGTTGCTGGACTACCGCAACATCCCCATCCGCTTCCTGCCCTGCAAATTGGAAGCCAGCAAGATCTTTGACATCGCGCACCGTCATGATGCCCATGCCGACACTGCTGTCGTCGGCCTTGACCACCACAAACGGCTTTTCGTTAATGCCGTACTCCTTGTATTTACGCTTGATCCTTGTCAGCAATGCATCCACGTTGGTGGTAACGCACTCCATCCCCGAGGCATGCGACAGATCGGCCTCGCCGCATTTGTTGAACATCGGGTTGATCAACCAGGGATCGACGCCGATCAGTTTGCCAAAACGTTTGGCGACCTCTTCGTAACTCTGGAAATGCCGGCTTTTGCGCCGCGTGAACCAGCCCGCGTGTAAAGGCGGCAATAAATACTGTTCGTGCAAATCTTCCAGGATGCCGGGCACACCGGCCCGCAAATCATTGTTGAGCAAAATCGTGCAGGGGTCGAAGTCCTTGACCCCGAGCCGGCGCCGACCGCGAATCACCGGTTCGAGCTTGACGCTGTCTCCGTTGGGAAGGTCGACGGTGGTGATTTTTTTTATGTCGGGGTCGATCGAGCCGATCCGCACGTTCAACCCCGCCATGTGGAAAATACGGCGCAGCTGCGCGATATTCGAGAGGTATAGCGTATTGCGTTTCTGGTTTTCCGGGATGATCAGCAGATTGCGCGCTTCGGGGCAGATTTTTTCAATTGCGGCCATTGCCGCCTGCACCGCCAGCGGCAACATGGCGGGCGTCAGATTGTTCCAGCCGCCCGGATACAGGTTGGTATCCACCGGCGCCAATTTGAATCCCGCATTGCGGATATCGACCGAACTGTAGAACGGGGGCGTGTGTTCCATCCACTCCAGGCGGAACCAGCGCTCTATCGCCGGCATGGAGTCGAGAATGCGCTGCTCGAGCTCATTGATAGGGCCCGTGAGCGCCGTGACGAGATGTGGAACCATGCGGCCTTCTTCCGGTGTCTGATTAGGATAAGCTGTGACAGCCAGCTGGATTCTAGGACTTGGGGGCAGGCGCTCAGGTTCCAAGACCATCGGTACATGTAGCGGGTCAATTCTGTGACACTAAGGGCTCTCCATCCTGAAAAGAGCGACCATGCAATACCGAAACCTCGGCAAAAGCAACCTGAAAGTCTCCGCCCTGTGCCTGGGCGCGATGATGTTTGGCGACCAGACCGAACGTGCCGCGGCGGCCGACATCGTGGCCCATGCCCACGCCAACGGCATCAACTTCATGGACACCGCCGACGTCTACACCAACGGCGCGTCGGAAGAAATGGTGGGCGCGTTGATCAAAGGCCAGCGCCACGACTGGGTACTGGCGACCAAGCTGGGCAACAAGATGTCCGCCCGCGTAAACGAATCGCACTATTCGCGCAGCTGGATGATGCGCGAAGTGGATGCCAGCCTGCGGCGGCTGCAGACAGACACCATCGACATTTATTACCTGCACCGCGATTTCGACGGCATGAACCTCGAAGAGCCCGTTCGCGCCATGGGCGACATGGTGCAGGCGGGCAAGATCCGCCATTGGGGCATCTCTAACTTTCGCGGCTGGCGCATCGCGGAGATGGTTCGCGTGGCGGGACAGCTGGGCGTACCAGCGCCGGTGGTATGCCAGCCGTACTACAACCTGCTCAACCGCATGCCCGAAGTGGAAATTCTTCCCGCATGCCGGCATTACGGCATAGGCGTGGCCTCCTACAGTCCGATCGCGCGCGGCGTGCTGACGGGCAAATACGCGCCGGGTGCCGTGCCGGAGCCCGGCACCCGTGCCGGTCGCGCCGATAAACGCATTACCGAGACCGAGTTGCGCCAGGAGTCGCTGGTCATTGCGCAAAAGCTTGGCGTTCACGCGCAGGCCCAAGGTATTACGCTGGCCCAGTTTGCAACCGCCTGGGTGCTTGCGAACCGGATCACCAGCTCCGTCATCGTGGGCCCGCGTACGCTGGCGCAATGGAAGGACTATCTCCCGGCGTTGGACTACACGTTTACGGCGGAAGATGAAGCGCTGGTCGATTCGTTCGTCGGCTCCGGCCATCCTTCCACGCCGGGATATACCGATCCGGCTTATCCGTTGAATGGCCGCATCACTTTTTCCGGAAGAACCGCATGAATCCACTGCCTACCCCCACCATCGTCGGCCTTGGCCGCATGGGCGCCAATATGGCGCGACGCATGGCCCGTGGCGGGCTTGCCGTGCATGGCTTCGACCCCTCCGAGGCCGCGCGCAAGGCATTGGCTGG
>JANYBQ010000590.1 GCA_025360705.1 Betaproteobacteria bacterium
TTTCGATGTTGTGTGTCAACAGCAGCGTCTTGCTACCCATACGCGCGGCGGCCAAAGCCGCCTCCGTCCCGGCGTGGCCACCGCCCACCACGATCACGTCGAATTCTTGCGGGTAGATCATGTCAAAAACTTCTTTCTGGAAACATCGGGTTCTTCAACATAGTGCAGTGTTGCACTAGAAACGGCAGTTGGACGTGTCCGGGTGGGCTGCGATGCGGTGTGCTGGCAAGGCTGAACGCCGCGGCTCCAAACTCGCTGGCGCGGGTTTGGACGGCGTGAAGAAGGCCGGACTCTGGCCGGACTGGCCCCTGCAAGAGGGACGACGCTGCGGGCTAATGCCCGCAAAAAGGAACAATGCCGCCAGCGCGCCGTAGCTCGACGCAATCGGGTGCGTAGCGCTCTCCCCCGGATGGGACAGTGGCTGTGGTCAAAAAAGGCAATGTTCATACGCCGTTGCTTGCGGAAATGAGCGGTCGACTGCCGTTTCTAGGTTCACTCAGGCATTCGGTTTGCAGGCCGAGGCCGCGCGCGACCCGCGCCTGTCGTCGGTCCGCGGTAACGAACAGGTCCACGTCGGCGGCCAGCGCGCTGCCGACATGCAAGGCGTCCATCGCAGGCAATGGGCCGTATTCCATGGCAGCAAACGCAAATCGTTCTACATGCCGGTCAAGCGGTATCCGGAGCATGTCAGCGGCGTCGCGCTGGGCTGCCGCCCAGACCCGATCAAACTCGGCAATCGGCAGATTGCCTTCCCGCCTGCGCCGCAACAATGCCGAAGCCACTTCGCTCTGACAATGCGCCGCCACCAATAACTCGCTTGCCACGCCGAACAGCGCCAGCACGCGCTCGCGTCCGGCCTCCGCAGCGTAACGTTTCGCCAAGGCCGAAGCATCGAACATTACGCGCAGGCCACCGCTGCGCGTCACCGGTCGCGTCGTCTTACGTATGGAATCCAATGCGTGCACGTCGGCGGCCCGATCTTTCATCATGCACTTTCATCCCGCTCGTCCAGCACGGCTCTCGACAGCGATATACCGGCCGGCAACTGGACCGGCTCGAATGGCTGCTTCCAGCTTGGAAGCTTGGCCATTGGCGCGTCCCGGATCGGCACCAAGTCTGCCACCGCCTTGCCATGGCGCATGATTCGAATCGTTTCCCCCCGTTGCACAAGATCCAGCATGGCGGATGTATTGGCACGAAATTCACTGAGTGGCAAAGTATGCATTTTGTACAAAATAGAATATTTGTACATTTTAACAAAGTTCGCCCTTGACAGGCGCCCTTAGCCTCTGATTTGCGCCTGTGATTCAATCGAGCCATGAAACTTCTTATTTTCGCTGGTAGCACCCGGCAAAACTCCTGGAACCGAAAGTTGGCCCATGTCGCAGCAGCCATGGCACGCGCCAGCGGCGCCACGGTTTCGCACCTTGAATTGGCCGAGTTCCACATCCCGATGTACAACGCGGACGACGAGGCCGAGAGGACCCCGCCCGACGTAATCCGGCTCAAGTCGCTGATGTTCGCGCACCCGGCCTGGATCATCTGCACCCCGGAATACAACGCAAGTTATCCCGCGCTGGTCAAAAACACCATCGACTGGTGTTCCAGCCCCGTAAAGGCCAACCCGGAGTGGGCCGATGGCTTCAAAGCCTTTCGAGGCAAGGTGGTGGGCGTGTTGAGTGCTTCGCCCGGCGCTCTGGGCGGGCTGCGTTCCCAAAGCCATCTGGTCCCGTTGCTGCTCAATCTGCACTGCTGGGTCGCGCCACAAAACTACGCTTTGGGCCACGCCGCTGAAGCGTTCGACGCACGAGGCGCTTTAACCAGCGAAGCATCGACACAAAACGTGCAGGCAGTGATCGATCAGGTCCTGTGGGCCGCCGGCCGGCTGCACGGCGTTTAACGGTTCTGTATTGCGCAAGAGTTGACTCCACAAGGATTTTCACCATGCATATCCCCTCGCTCAAGGAAGTTGTCAGTGCCGAAGAATGGCAATTGCGTGTCGACCTGGCCGCCGGTTACCGATTGGTGGCCGCTTATGGAATGAGTGACCTGGTGTTCACCCATATCAGCGTGCGTATTCCGGGCCCGGAGCACCACTTTTTGATCAACCCCTATGGCCTGATGTTCGATGAGATCACCGCCAGCAGCCTGGTCAAGGTGGATCCGGCCTGCAACAAGATCAGCGCGTCGGCTTTCCCCGTCAACCCGGCCGGTTTCACGATTCACAGCGCCATCCACCAGGCGCGCCCGGATATCGGTTGCGTGCTGCACACCCACACACGTGCCGGTATCGCCGTTAGCAGCCAGAAAAACGGCGTGTTGCCGATCAGCCAGCAATCGACCTTTGTATTGTCTTCGCTGGCCTATCACGCCTACGAGGGTGTAGCGCTGAGGGACGAGGAGAAGCCGCGCCTGCAAGCCGACCTGGGCCACAACACCTTCCTGATGTTGCGCAACCACGGCCTGCTGACGGTTGGCAAGACCGTTGCCGACGCCTTCCTGTCCATGTACACCTTCGAGAACGCCTGCCGCATCCAGATCGACGCCTTGGCCGGTGGACAAGCTCTGGTAGAGGTCGACCCGAACATTCTGCAAGGCATGTCCCAGGTCATGAAAGCCGTCACGGCCGGTCAGGGCTCCATGCTGGTATGGCCGGCCTTACTGCGCAAGCTGGACCGCATGGACACGGGTTACAAGGATTGACCGGCGGCTCGGCTTGCAACATGTGACGGGCACCATCGCAGGCGCTGCGTTGCCCAAGCCAAAACGTTAGTATCGAAGCCGCTGCATCTTGGCAGTCCATCCATCCACACGGAACCCCCTAGCATGAAACTCTATTACTCGCCTGGCGCCTGTTCACTTTCTCCCCACATTGCGCTTGAAGAAGCCGGCCTGGCCTACGAGGCCGTTGCCGCCCCGACCAAGACGCACAAATTGGCCGACGGTACCGACTACTATTCCATCAACCCGCTGGGTTATGTGCCGCTGCTGGTGCTGGACGACGGCACCAAGCTGCGCGAAGGCCCGGCTATCGTGCAATACATCGCCGACCAGGCACCCGCGAAGAACCTCGCGCCGGCCAACGGTTCGCTGGCGCGTTATCAAATGCAGTCGTGGCTCAATTTCATTGCTACCGAATTGCACAAAAATTTTGGTCCACTGTTCAATCCCGCCACGGCAGACGACATCAAGACGGCAACCAAAGACAAAATCAACGGGCGTCTCAAGTGGCTTGAAGGCGAATTGGCTGGCAAGCAATACCTGATGGGCGACAACTTCACGGTGGCGGACGGCTACCTGTTCACGGTCAGCAACTGGGCCGGGCACACCGGTCTGGATCTCTCGCCTTTCCCCAACCTGGTCGCATACCGCGCAAGGATCGCGGCTCGCCCGGCCGTGGTCAAGGCGATGACCGCCGAAGGCCTGATCAAATAAACCAAAACCTGCATGACGACTTTATTCGACCCCGTACAGGCCGGCGACCTGCAACTGGCCAACCGCATCGTGATGGCGCCGCTTACCCGCAACCGGGCGCCGGGGGCAATCCCCACGGCCTTGATGGCCACCTATTACACGCAGCGCGCCGGAGCCGGCCTGATCATTACCGAAGCCACCGCCATCAGCCACCAAGGGCAGGGATATGCCGACGTTCCGGGCATCTGGAGCGACGAGCAGGTCGCGGCATGGAAACGTATCACCGATTCGGTCCATGCGGCGGGCGGAAAAATCGTCATCCAGCTCTGGCACGTGGGGCGCGTCTCGCACGTCGACCTGCAGCCGGGCGGCCAGGCCCCGGTAGCGCCGTCGGCCATCACGGCCAAAACCAAAACGGTGTT
>JANYBQ010000592.1 GCA_025360705.1 Betaproteobacteria bacterium
CGGACGTGGCCGGCGTCACCGTCGGCCATACCACGTTGATTTCAGGATCGGGCAAGCTGCAAGTGGGCAAAGGGCCGGTGCGCACCGGCGTGACGGCGGTGTTGCCGCGCGGCGCGGACTCACTCTCCAATCCGGTGTTCGCCGGCTGGTTCACGCAAAACGGCAACGGTGAGATGACGGGCACGACCTGGGTCGAAGAGTCCGGATTCCTGGAAGGACCCGTGATGATCACCAACACGCACAGCGTCGGCGTGGTGCGCGATGCGGTGATCCGGTGGCGCGTGGCGCATGCCGCCGCGGATACCACCGGATACTACTGGTCGCTGCCTGTGGTCGGAGAGACCTGGGACGGGTGGCTGAACGACATCAATGGTTTTCACGTCAAGCCGGAGCATGCGCTGCGTGCCCTGGATACCGCGCGCGCCGGCGCTGTCGATGAAGGCAGCGTCGGCGGTGGCACCGGCATGATTTGCAATGGATACAAGGGCGGCATCGGGACCTCGTCACGGCACTTGGATGCCAAGGACGGCGGCTACCTGGTCGGCGTGCTGGTGCAATGCAATTACGGCACGCGCGACAATTTGCGCATTGCCGGCATTCCGGTAGGGCGGGAAATTCCCGCGCCTGAGCCGTACGCCTTCATCCCCTCGGACATTGCGGAGCGCGGCTCCATCATCGTGGTGGTGGCCACCGATGCACCCCTGCTCTCGCACCAGCTGAAGCGCCTGGCGCGCCGCGTTACCTTAGGGATAGGCCGCAACGGCAGTATTTCCGGCAATGGTTCCGGAGATATATTCATCGCGTTCTCCACCGCCAATTCGGGAGCCGGCGTGGCGGATCACGTGGTCGATCTGACAATGCTGCCCAACGATTCTTTGGATCCGGTGTTTCGTGCAACCGTGGAAGCCACCGAAGAGGCCATCGTCAACGCCATGGTGGCCGCAACGGACATGACCGGGGTGGATGACCACCACGTCATCGCTTTGCCGCACGCGGCGCTGCGCAGCGTGCTGAAGAAATATAACCGGCTACTACCGTGAAAATGCGCGCGCGACGCCTGACACGCCCCACGCGCGACGTCTCAATGGCCGTGTTCGCTCGCCAGCACCTCGGTGAGACTCTGTTCGAGTAACAGCATTGCCTCATCCACATCGCCTTCATCGATCATCAGCGGGGGCATGAAGCGCAGCGTGCTCAGGCCGCAAGAAAGCAAAATCAGTCCGTTGTGATAGGCCTGCGTAATCAAGGCATCGCAGAGTTTCTTGGCAGGCTCCTTGCTCGCGCGGTCCTTCACCAATTCGATGCCTATCATCAGGCCCTTGCCGCGCACCTCGCCGATGACCGGGAATCTATCGGCAAACGCGCGCAGCCTTTTAAGGAAGTAGTCGCCCACCTTGGCGGCATTGGCGCAATATTCGCGCTCGACCCAGTCGAGGGTCGCCAGTGCAGCGGCGCAGCACAACGGATTTCCGCCAAAGGTGTTGCCATGCGCCCCGCGCGTCCACTTCTGCATGATGCTGCGCTTGGCGATCACCACGCCGATGGGCATTCCTGACCCCAATCCCTTCGCCAGCGTCATGATGTCAGGAGCCACATCCCAGTGCTGCGCGGCGAACATCTTGCCGGTGCGCCCGATGCCCGACTGCACCTCGTCGAATATGAGCAGAATGCCGTGCCGATCGCAGAGCTCGCGCAATCCCTGCAGAAACCCATCCGGCGGCACCAGGTATCCGCCCTCGCCCTGAATGGGTTCAATGAGAATTCCCGCCACTTCGCTGGCGGGCACATTGTTGACGAACAGCACATCTTCGATGTAGCGCAGTACCGCGCGTCCCTGATCGGCTCCCGCGAACAGCGGCCGGTAATTGTTCGGATAGGGCACGTGGGTCACGCCCGGCATGCTGGGAAAAAAGCCTTTTTGCTGTGTGTACTTGCTGGAAGTAAACGACAGCGAGCCCATGGTGCGTCCGTGGAAGCCGCCCAGGAATCCTATGAAGCGGCCACGTCCCGTGGTGTAGCGCGCCAATTTCAACGCCGCTTCCACGCTCTCGGTGCCCGACTGGGCAAAAA
>JANYBQ010000608.1 GCA_025360705.1 Betaproteobacteria bacterium
CATTTTTGTGTCCGCCACCGGCAACCGCAACGTGATCACCTACAAACACATGGCGGCCATGAAAGACCAGGCCATCGTTTGCAACATCGGCCATTTCGACAACGAAATCGATGTGGCGTCTCTGTCCAAATGCAAGTGGGAAGAGATCAAGCCGCAAGTCGATCATGTGATTTTTCCGGCCAAGGGCAAGACACCGTCCAAACGCATCATCCTGCTGGCCAAGGGTCGTCTGGTGAATCTGGGTTGCGGAACCGGCCACCCAAGTTTTGTGATGTCGTCCAGTTTCGCGAACCAGACGATTGCGCAGATCGAACTGTTTACCAAGCAAAAGCAATACAAGGTCGGCAAGGTGTATGTGTTGCCCAAACACCTGGACGAAAAAGTCGCACGCCTGCACTTGAAGAAAGTCGGCGCGGTGTTGACCGAACTAAGCGACGAGCAAGCTGCCTATATCGGCGTGTCCAAAGCCGGCCCCTACAAGGCCGACAGCTACCGTTATTGAGCCAGTCCGTTCTGGGCCAGGGACTTGAGCCCGGCCGGAACGCTGCACTATGCGCATCGACCAGTTACTGGTCAGTCGCGGGCTTGCGAGCACACGTTCGCAGGCCCAGCGCCTGATCGCGTCCGGCGTCCGCCGGAAAAATGAAGGCGTCTGGAAACGTGTTGTCAAAAATGGCGACGAGGTTGCAGCCGACGCCGAGATCGAATTGCTCGACAACGCCGAAGCCCGTTTTGTGTCACGCGCCGGGCTCAAGCTTGAAGGCGCGCTGAAGCATGTCGGTCTGGACGTAACCGGATTGGTCTGTCTTGACCTTGGCCAGTCCACCGGTGGCTTTACCGACTGTCTGTTGCAGCGTGGCGCCGCGCACGTAGTGGGTATTGACGTTGGCTTTGGCCAGTTGCATGAACAGCTGCGTCGTGACAGCCGGGTGACCTGCCTTGAACGCGTCAACGCGCGCAACGTGAGCGCTGCGGATATTGGCGCGGCGCCGACCCGAGCAGATTTGTTTGAGACAACGGGTGGCGTTGCATTCGATGCGATCGTTGGCGACTTGGCGTTTATTTCCCAGACGCTTGTGTTGCCCGCCATTGCGCCGATGCTAAAACCCGGCGGCGCAGTGCTGATGCTGGTCAAGCCGCAGTTTGAACTGCAGCCGGGACAAGTCGGTAAAGGCGGCATTGTGACCGACGCCGCCTTATATCGTTTCGTGGAGCAGCGGGTCAGAACCGCGCACGAAGACTTGGGGCTGACGGTCAAGGCCTATTTCGAGTCGTTGATTCAGGGCGGCGACGGTAACCGCGAGTTCTTTATTTATTCGGTTCGTTGAATGGAGCGCAAAGCAATGTCTACGCCGTCCAGGTTACCCGTGAGTCTCGAGTTTTTTCCAGCCCGTACGGCCGAAGGCGTGGAAAAAATTCGCGCCGTCCGACACGAGTTGTACCTGCTCAAGCCCGATTTTTGTTCGGTGACTTATGGGGCCGGCGGCTCTACCCAGCAGGGCACTTTCGGCGCAGTGGCGGAAATCATGGCCGAGGGCATAGAAGCCGCGCCGCATTTCGCGTGCGCCGGTTCGACCAAGGCCAGCGTGCGCGAACAAATCACCCTGCTGCAAAACATGGGCGTCAAGCGGCTGGTCGCTTTGCGTGGCGATATACCCAGCCCCTACGGCGCGGAAGGGGAGTTTCGCCATGCCTGCGACCTGGTCGAATTTATCCGCGACGAAACCGGCGACCATTTCATGCTGGAGGTTGCGGCCTACCCGGAAACGCACCCGCGCGCGCGTAGTCCGGAACACGATCTGCATGCGTTTGCGATGAAGGTAAAAAGCGGCGCCAACTCGGCTATCACGCAGTACTTCTACAACCCGGACGCCTACTTTCGTTTTGTCGACGATGTACGTCGGCTCGGCGTCAACGTGCCGGTGTTGCCCGGCATCATGCCGATTACCAACGCCACGCAACTGATGCGTTTCTCCGACATGTGCGGGGCCGAGATCCCGCGCTGGATCCGCTTGCGGTTACAGGCGTTCAAGGAAGATATCCCCTCCATTCGCGCGTTTGGTCTGGACGTGGTCACCGACATGTGCGACAAGTTGCGCGCCGGCGGAGCGCCCGCGCTGCATTTCTACACCATGAACCAAAGCGCCCCGGCGCTCGAAATATGTCGCAGGCTGGGGCTGTAGGGGATCTGTCGGACCAGCGGCCTGAAAATATTAGACTCTGACCTATGAAAATTCTTTTGACCGGTGCGGCGGGTTTTATCGGCATGACCACCTCGCTGAGGCTGCTGGAACGCGGAGACGAGGTTGTCGGACTGGACAACCTCAACGACTATTACGACGTGACGCTAAAACAGCGGCGTCTGGAGCGGCTGACGTCACATCCAAACTTTCGCTTCGTCAGGCTGGACGTTGCGGACCGCTCCGGCATGGAGCGCTTGTTTGCCGAGGACAAGTTCGAGCGTGTAATCCATCTTGCGGCCCAGGCCGGTGTGCGTTATTCGCTCAAGAACCCACATGCTTACATCGACAGCAATATCGTGGGGTTCACCAACGTTCTGGAAGGTTGCCGCCACAGCGGCGTGCAGCATTTAACCTACGCATCGAGTTCCAGCGTGTATGGTGGCAATACCAAGATGCCTTTTTCGGAGCACGACAGCGTGGACCATCCGGTCAGCCTGTATGCGGCGACCAAAAAGGCCAATGAGCTGATGGCACACACCTATAGCCATCTCTATGGCTTGCCGACCACGGGGCTGCGCTTTTTCACGGTATATGGCCCATGGGGACGGCCTGACATGGCGCTGTTCCTGTTCACCAAGGCCATTCTGGACGGTCGCGCCATTGACGTTTTCAATCATGGCAACATGCAGCGCGATTTCACCTATGTGGACGACATCGTCGAAGGTGTGATACGTGTCATGGACCGCATCGCAACACCCAACTCCGCATACGACGCATTGCAGGCGGACCCCGCCACCAGCAACGCGCCGTACCGAGTTTTCAACATCGGAAACAACAACCCGGTGCCGCTGCTCGACTTCATTGCCTGCATCGAAGATGCGCTGGGTAAAAAGGCGGAAAAATGCCTGTTGCCGTTGCAGGACGGTGATGTGCCCGCTACCTATGCCAACACCGATGCGCTGCAAGAGTGGGTCGGCTTCGTGCCCGGCACCACCATTCAGGACGGCATTGCGCGTTTTGTCGCCTGGTACCGGGGTTACTATAAATAGCGAGCTTTATCGTGGCGTGTTCTGGAGGTATGCGATCAGGGCACGCGCCCCGGCTTCGCACAAATCCAGCACATGCTCGAATCCTTGCACACTGCCGTAGTAAGGGTCGGGAACATCCCGGATAGTCAGGTCGCCATCAAATTCCAAAAACAGCCGCAGCTTGTGCGCGTACTCGTTGGGGCATAGGCGCCGCAAATCGTTCAGATTGGCTTGATCCATCGCCAGAATCAGGTCGTAGCGTTTGAAGTCCTGTTCAATGACCTGGCGGGAGCGGGTCTTGCCGATCGGATATCCGCGCGCGGATAAAACTGTTTTGGCTCGTTGGTCAGGTGGCTCCTTGCCGCGAGCGGCGTGAGTTCCAGCAGAACCCACCTGGACCTGGCGCGCGAGACCAGCCTGCTGGATCATCTGCAGTGTTACGGCCTGCGCCATCGGTGAACGGCAGACGTTGCCCATGCAGACCATCAGGAGGTTCGTCATTGTTGCCGGTTGAGTTCCTGCTGCATGGTGGACGCCAGCCGCGCAAACAGTTTGAGTTTATTTTGGGTGTCCCGGTATCGCTCGGCAATGCGTGCCGAAATCGCGAGCAAAAATTTTGCCCCGATGCCAGGCTGTTCGGCTATCAGCGATTCAAGCGCGTCGCGGGTCAGTACCGCGCACTGGATATCGGTGCTTGCGGTGCAGGAGGCCGAACGAGGTCCGGTGTCGAGTATTCCCATTTCTCCGATAAGACTTCCCGGGCCAAGAATCGTGATCGTGACCGGTGTTGTGCGGCTGACAGTGATGCTCTCGACCAGAACTTCACCGTCCAGCAAAAGAACCATGAAACCCGTGTTGTCCGCGTCGCCTTCGGTGATGAAGGTCTGGCCGGCGTCGACCCGTTCGGGACGCATATAACTCACGACGATTTTGGCCTCCACAAGGCTTAGCTGCATCAATGCGGCGGGCGCAGTCAGCAAACGCGCCGCGTAGTCTCGGCTGGACGCCTCGCGGGTCAGCCGCCCGGGATCTTTTATGGTCGAAGGCCCCGTCATGCCGCCTTGCTTGGTATCGTCTTGCCGTGCCGCCATTGCATTCACCTGAAGCCTTGCTCGTAATACTGGTTATCCCTGCTATCGAATATCTTGAAGCATGGTAACCCAGCCATTCAGGCGGAACGGCACCGTTTGAGCTCGCGCCGATTTTGACAATTCTGCTTCGGATGCGGTAATAATTGGTAAAGCGCGGAGTTGTCTCCGGTAGGTCGCACTGGCTGAAGGAACCGATGTGAATTCGAGTATTGGTATGAACAGAGGTGATCGATGAGTGAGCAGGCAGAGACAGAGACGTCCGAATTACCGGCAGATGAGGCGGTGAGGCACCGGCCGGTTGCCGTTCTTTCACAGGTTAAAAAAACCTACCACCTGGATTCGATTGAGGTCCCGGTCATCAAAGGCGTCGATATTCTGGTGCGCCACGCGCGTTTTACAGTGTTGCTGGGGCCGTCTGGCAGCGGCAAGACGACATTGCTAAACATGATTGGATGTATCGACAAACCCGATGAAGGCGAGATCATCGTGTCCGACTGCAAGGTTGGCGAATTGACCGACGACGCACTGTCCGACTTCCGGGCCAAGAATATCGGGTTCATTTTTCAGAACTTCAACTTGCTGCCGGTGCTGAGCGCTTACGAAAATATTGAATACCCATTGTTGCTGGCAGGCGCCTCGGCCAAAAAGCGCGGAGAACGTGTCCCCCGGCTGCTGACCGCAGTGGGGCTGGCCGACAAGGCAAAAAATCTTCCGGGCCAGTTGTCCGGTGGGCAACGCCAGCGTGTGGCTATTGCGCGCGCGCTGGCCCGAAAAC
>JANYBQ010000696.1 GCA_025360705.1 Betaproteobacteria bacterium
GCCGTCAAATTGACATGGAACTTGTTGTCTCCGGCCCGTGGAAACGCGGTGTTGGTAGTACCCAGCGCACTGCCCGTGACGATGCGCCCCCACTCGGCCGATATCCCCAGCGACCCCACGGTGTAACGCAAGCCCAGCCCCACGCTTGCCAGCTGGTCGCTGGCTGGTTTGGTGGTCACGTTCGGGTTGTTGTTGCGCAGCCAGCCCGCATCGACAAAGCCGATAAAGCGCAGGCCTGGCTGTATATCGGGAGTGGTCACCTCCAGCGTGGCCGACAGGCCCCGGTCCCCCGAGATCGGCCGCTCGCCGGTGCCCCTGATGCTGGATGATCCGCCCAAGCCGAACTGCTCGCCCGAGATCAGCGCATCCGGGCTGTACTGGAACTGCCCGCGAACCCCCCACAACCAGCCAGTCGCAAAGCTGGACTGGTAGTTTGCGTTGGCCCGCAACACCTTGAAGCGCGCCGTGGCGATGCGCGGGTCCTCTGACTGGTAGGCGGCAAGGTTGTTGCCGCTGCCCCCGGTAAGGTTGGTCGCCAGTTCGGTGTTGTACCCCCACACAGACGTGTTGGATTCGACACGCGCGGTATACCCCAGACTCAAAGGTCTGCTGCGCCGCACGGCTTGCCCCGGCACCGGTATGCCGGATATCTCGGTGACATCGAAGCGCCGGTCATCCAGCCCCAATGTCACGTAACCGCGATACCCCCCGTCCGGCGGCAGATACTGGCTGTAGTTGATCCCGGCGGTCTGCCCGGCCCCGGTGCTCTGGAAAGCCCCGAAGTCTCCCACTACCTTGGAGTGCGTAAAACTGGCTCCTACCACGCCTCCCAGGCGGTACAGCGGGATACGGTAGTTCAGCCCCAGCTGCTGCACGCCGCTGGTGTTATCTATGGACGTGGTGTAGGCCCCGGTGAACTGGTGGTCCATATCCAGCACATTGGAGTGGGAACCCGCAAAGGTCAGCCGGTCGCGTCCGGTGGAGCGTGAACCCGTATTGGCCAGGCTCACCGCGAAGTTCCACGGCTTGGTCTCGGTCACCACCACCCGAGCATCGATCTTGTCGGCCTCCTCGGCTTCTTTGAGCGCAATTTGCACTTGCTTGCCCTGGCTTTCGTTGGCGATGGCCGTTTGCACCGCCAGGGTCTTGAAGTTGGGGGCTTCACCTTCCTTGAGTTCGGGCAGGCTGGCGCGGATATTGGCCTGGCTGTACTGTTGCGCCCCATCCACCGTGACCTTGCCCACTACGAATTTGACTATTTTCAAGCTCACCGTCTCGCCTACTGCCTGCGGGGGCAGCACCACGCGGTGCAGCGCGTACCCGTTTTGCTTCAGGCTGGCCTCCAGCGCCGCAGTGGCGTTTTGCAGGGTCTCGATGGTGGCGTCGGTGCGCAGGAAAGGCGCCAGCACGCGAGTGGTCGCTGCTGCAGGCAGCGGGTTGTCGCCGCTGATGTCAAAGCCGCGGATCGCAAATACCGGTTTGGCCGGCGCGCTCATGGCCGTCTGCGCGATAGCGGCACCGTGCCAGGTGCTTAGCGCCAGCACCAGTGCAGTGAAGTGACGCGTGGTATCTATCGACATTGGTTGGCCGGCCGGTTGCCGTTCTCGTTCAATATGCTTTGCAGCATCGGGTTGGTGCTGTCTGGCTTGGGGGTGCGGTCAAACTCCAGGAACAAGGGCATGAGCAGCGGGCGCACCGTGCGCCCGCTCTCCGCGGCAAAGCCGGTCTCGCCCTTGCCCAGGTGCAACGTCTCGCTGGCTGTGGTGACTTCGATATGACCGTCGCGCACAAACACATAAAGGCCTTCGGGGTCGTCCGGCATGGCGGCTTCGGAGAACAGCTGCCGGGTGTCCACCGGCACGGTATCGGGGCGGGGCAGGTTCTCCAGTATTGGAGCGGTGATCGGGCGTATGCCGTTGGCGTCCACGAACAGGCCCTGGCCGGCACTCAAGACCTGCAATGCGCTCAGGCCCGTGCCCTGACCGGCTCCGGTGGGGGTGACCTCGATGGTGCCCAGCCAGGTGAAGAAGCTGCAAGCATCGTCGCACTGCATATCCAGCCCGGTGCCGCGTACACCGATGGTGGCAGTGGCAGTGGTAAAGCCTACGTTGCGGTTGTTGGCGCGTGCTATCAGCCCGGTCAAGGCCCGTGCGGAGCCGCGCAGCAGCGAGACCAGGAACTTGCCTTCACTGGGGTTTTTGTCGTCGTAGGTAAAGGTGTCTATCCGAAATCGCGTGGTGGCGCCCAAGGTCAGGCGGCTGTCGTCGCGAAAGGCCAGCACACCACGCGCCGCGCTGCCGGTCTCCACCGTCTCGCCGGGATAAATACTGCCGCCATCGACCAGCCGCCGGCGTGCCCCCGCACCGTCCACGGCCATGATCTCGCCCTGGGTCGCAACGACCTTTGCGCTGGCCTGCACGGTATTCGCGTGTGGCTGCTCAGTCACCTTGGCCGACTCGGAACTGCAGTCGCGCTGGCAGATTCGCGCATCGAAGTCGGTACCGCGTATGCCTATGGTCGCTGTCTTGGTTTGTAGTTTGGCGGCCTCGGGTGAATTCTTGGAAATCAATCCGGTGATGGCGCGCAGCCCACCCGTGAAGAGTTGCAGCAGCATGCTGTTATTGGGCGCCTGCGCGCTGTAGCGGAACTGCTGCACCACCAGATCGGTTCCCGGGCGCAGCGTCATGCGCGTGCCGTCCTGCATGCGCACGATGGCAGTCGAGCCGGCCGAGGTACTCAAGGTGTCGCCCTCCTTGAACTCAAGCCCCTTGCCCATGATGCGCGGTGTCTGGCCAGGGGTTTGGGCATAACCTACGCCACGGGCGAATTCAACTTCACCGACGGCTGTGGAGGTGGATGCGGGCGCAGTGGTCTGGGCCAGCGCGGGCATGCCGCAGCACAGGGCGCAGACTACGAGCAAGGCCGCTGCGAGACCCGGCGCCGCCGTACGCCGGATTCGACCATGCTGCGTGACAAGGTGTCTGGGGACGTGCATCATCGGCATACCTCTTCCTCGGTCACGACCGCATCTCTGGCCTTCTTTTCCTGCGCGTCTTCTTTTACCTTCTGGTCCAGGGCTTTTCCAAACAGGTCCAAAAACGTTACAAGGATTTCCGCCTGCGGTTCAAGTTCAACTGACTTCAGTGGCGGCGCGGGCACCTTGTAGACAACGCCGTTGCCAGATCCCTGCACTGCACTTGCATTGGCAAAAGTCGTGCCGTACTGTTGGAAATCAAAGGTCAGGCCACCGAGCGTGTCGTTGGCCGGATCGTTCGAAAACACCAGCCAGCGCCCGCCAGCCGCAACACTCAACGCGGTAGGTCCAGCCCGATTGGTGAAGTTGCCGCTGCCCGTGACAACCTTTATTGAATCGCCCATGCCACTGGCCATCAGTTGGCCCGCGCCGCCAATTGCCACGCCCGAGAGTCCGTTGGCGTAGATGGTCGCGCCGCTTACCAGATTGTTGATGGACAGCAAATTCGCGTTGAGGGACACATTGCCCACAGTACGGATTACCGTGTCGCCCGCCGTGTTGCCGTTCAAGGCAATCGCTCCGCCGGCAGTGATCGATATGTCGCCGCCGGCAGGGCTAATAGACGGACTGCCGATCCGGCTACCCGAACCCGCGACGCTGCCGGGGTTCAGCGTAAGGTCTCTCCCGACCGTTATGGTGATGCTGGTGGGCTGACCGCCAACCACGTTGGCGCCGATCGCGGACCCGCCCTTTGCAACGCTACCGCCAGTTAGCGTAAGGTCGCCATCCACCGCCAGCGTGAGGTCGGTCGGAGTTATTGTAAAGACGCCGCCCACGCGCGCGCCGCCGCCGGATGTCCCATCGGAACTCGGCGATGCGCCGCCGCCCGTCAAGGCCATGTTTCCATGCGCGGTGATGCGTTGTACGGGCGAACGGATACCGGCGAAATTTTCATCCCCGCCGGCGCCAGCAATCAGGCTGATGTTGCCCGCCACGATGGTCTGCATGGCGATATTTGAAAGAATGTCGGCGAAGTTACCTGACAGGTCGGCACCGCCGCTGGCGCCCCCAAGCACCGTGATATTCGGTGAACCGGTTATGGACTGGGTTCCATTGAAGGCGTGGATACGAGCGAAATTATTGCTGGCCCCGGTCCCGCCCTGCAGCAGCAGGTTGCCACCACCGCTGAACGCGAGTGTCTGAGCCGTACCGAAGGACTGGATGCGGGCCAGATTGCTG
This sequence comes from Betaproteobacteria bacterium, assembly GCA_025360705.1. Taxonomy (GTDB): domain Bacteria; phylum Pseudomonadota; class Gammaproteobacteria; order Burkholderiales; family Burkholderiaceae_C; genus CAISIP01. The sequence continues at coordinate 4,214 of JANYBQ010000696.1, forward strand.
GAACCACCCCCGCCGCGTAGAGCGGCCGTCCCGCCGCCCGTGACGGTGATCGCTTGCGAGGCGACCAAACCAGCGCTGACCGAACCCTGGCGAATTTGGGCCAGATTGTCGGTGCCACCGGTCCCACCGGTAAGGTTTATGGACGAGGCGGAAATGTTTTGCGATCCAATTTCCGCATTGACGTAGGCTCCATTACCCTCACCGGTTATGCCGCCGCCCGAGCCACCTGCCAACGCGATTGAGGGAGAGCCGGTGATGGTTTGGGCGCCATTGTCAGCCAGAACGCCCGCGAAATTGCGCTGGCCGGCACTACCGCCGGTCAGGACCAGTGCCCCGCCCGACGTAAAGTCAATCTGTTGGGTTATACCGGCTGACTCGATCAGTGCCCGGCTCCCATGCCCCGATCCGACCGTGCCCGCCGTGCTGGACCCACCAACCATATTGATGGCGCCACCGCCCCCAACGGTGATACTTTGCGAACCGGACGTCGAAGTCTGGTTCAGGATTGCCGAGTTGTCGGTCAGCGCACCGCCACCGCCGAGCAAGGTAAGCCCGCCCGCGCTCACCGCCTGGCTTCCCGCGCTCTGCAGCCGCGCGGAATTGCCCTTGCCCAGCCCGCCGCCACTGCCACCGCCGGCAAGAACGATCGATGTGACGCCCGCGACCGTTTGGGTGCTGCCCGACGAGAGTTCCGCCACTTGTGCAATATTGGACGAGCCAACGGTTCCGCCGGCAATTTGGAGAACGCCACCGGCACTGAAGTTGATGGTCTGGGCCGTGCCTTGGGTATAGATGTTGGCCTGGTTGTTGGTACTTGCGTTGCCAGTCCCGCCAGTCAACGTCATCGTCCCGCCACCCGTGACCGAGATCGACTGCGTCGCGCCCGCATTGAGCGCCTGTATCGTCGCGAAGTTGTAGCCCCCGCTGGATCCGCCCTGCAAATTGATGGCGCCTGCCGTTATGTTTTGCGCGGACGCGGTCTGGTTGTCGATGATGCCGCACGCACCCACGTTGCCGCAGGCAGAAGGTGACCCAGAAAGCCCGGGTGCCGTCCCACCGACGACGGTCAGGGTACCGATGGTTGAGATGGTTTGTGTGCCACTGCCGTTGTAGATATTGGACACTTTGCCGTCGGTGACGCCACCGCGCACCTGGATATTTCCAAGCTGGCCTGCCTGCCCGGCCGTGATCGACTGGTTGATCCCGTTGACGGACGAAAGTCCCACCGCCGCCGCGCTGCCGACCTGGAACGAGTTTTGACCCGAGCCCTGAATCAGAATGGTTTGGGTGCCGGAACCGTTCAGGGTCGCATCTCCCGCTGTGCCGGCAACACGCACGATGTCGGCGTTATTGACGGTGACGGTCTGTGAACCCGAGCCGCCATCTATAAATGCGAGCCCGCCGCCCATGTTCTGGATGACCAGTCCCTCGTTGGAGGCGTTCTTTCCGCTGGTGGTGATGGACTGGTTGCCCGCTGTTGTGGCGATGTACGCATAGTCCGCGGCGGCTGCGTTGACTTCCACATATTTCGCGGCGATGGTCTGGTTGCCGGTCGATTGCAGGAAAGCATCGACGCCGGCGCCCGATTGAACCACCAACCCGCCGCTCAGGTTCAGATTCATCGCTCCGCCAGCGGTAATCCCCTTGTTGAGGGTCATGGGTCCGGGAGACCCCACCGTCGTGGCATTGAAGTTGGTGCCCGCGTTCAAGCCCGCGTTGATGGTCAAGCCGGTAGCCGCGCTGAGCGCCATCGCACCGCCCGTCGTGAGCGCGCTGTTGACGGTCAGCGCGCCGGCGGACGCGCTCAGGGAAATCGATGCTGCATTCAAGGCATCGCCAAAAATCAGGTCGCCGCTGGCCTGGTTGATGTTTACAACACCCGTCGGATTGAACGTTCCCGCGGTGTGATTGAAACCGCTGCTGATGAACAAGCCGCCGGCACCCGTGAAAGCCGAGCCCGCACCGCTTTGTAAGTAGCTTTGAACAGCCAAGGTGCCACTCTGATCGTTCGCGGTTCCTCCAACGCCCAAGATCCCGATGGTGCCTGAGGTATTGTTGAAAGTCGCCGTGACACCGGGGTTGATCGCGATCTTGCCGGCCCCGCTGAATACGGTATTGCTGAAAGCCCGCGCTCCGCCGTGTTGCTCGGATACAAGCAGTTGGCCGCCGGCATCCACGAACACCGAGCCATCGATCGTGCCCATGTTTTGCACCGACACCAGCTTGGTCGCGGCGATATTCAGATTGCCGCCGGACAGATTCGAATACACGGCTTCCCAGGACGTGTTGCTCCCACCGGCAGTGCCGTTGATGTTGATGGTGCCGGCGTTGTTGAGGATGCCACCCTGGTTAGTGGAGTCGCTCAGGAACGACCAGTTCGCCGACGAGTTGACGTTGAGCGCGCCACCGGCCAGATTGGCGAAGGTGGCATAGATGGTCTGGTTGGGCAACGAGATGACCGACTGCCCATTCAGCGTGACGGTGCCACTGTTCTCCCAGACCCTGCCATTGTCGACCGTTACGCTCACTTGATCGGCTACTCCATTCAACACCGCAGTCGCGACCGGGTTAGTAATAATTTTGCCAGCCACCGATGTCCCGGGATTGAGCGCGATGCTCAGGCTTGAGCCTGGTCCCGAAGAACCGGTCCTTTGAAAGGTCGTCGTCCCGGACGAAAACAGGATGTTTCGATCGGCATTCAAGGTCAGGGTGCTGGGAAAGGTATTGGTGGTCTTGGTGATGAAGACCGGGCCGTTGCTCGCGCCGTCAAAAATAATGTCGCCGGTGCCGAGGCCCGAAGAGCCGCTGTTAGTCGTGGTAAGAATGACGTTGCTGCCGCTGTCGATCGCCTGGTTGAGCGCTCCGTCAGTGATGCTCGATATGCCTGCAAATGCTACCGGCGCAAAGGGAGTCGAGCCGCTCAGGTTGACCGGCGCTGCGACGGCGCCGGCCAAAATTGTCGCATCGGCGGGGTCCAGCAACCACGTTCCGGCGCGGCCGGCAGGAGACGCTGCCGTTACACGGCTGCCCGCTACGTCCAGATACCGATGTCCCGACGTTTCAATGAAGCCGCCGTTGCCACCTGCCGCCCCGGCATTGGCCGCAATACTGCCGTAGGCGCGCGTCACGTCGTCGGCCCAGACGATTACTTTGCCGCCGTTGCCGCTTTCGGTGGCGTTGGCCCGCAGCGCGGTCTCGGCACCCACAAAGGTCATCTGCGCGTTTGGAATTTCGGGGTTCTTGCCCTGGTAGTCGCCGCCAACCCGTATGGTGCCCCCGCCACGGGTGCCAGATACATCAATCACTGCCTGGTCTGCCACGGCCACCCGGTTGCCCAGTACATCCACTTGCCCGCCTTTGACGCCTGTAGCCAATAGCTTGCCCGCTCGCTCTACATAAGCGTCTCCGCTGGCCTTGAGCACCACAGTGCCGCCTTCCAGGCTGGCCGTAGTGGCCTGAATCTCGCCGCTGTGGTGCAGCGTGCCGGCAAAGATGCCGACCGCGGTTCCCTGCAAGCTGCCCAGGTTACGCACCTGGTCGCCCGGAGCCTGCACCAGCATCGTGATGCCTTCCAGCCCGCGTCCGGTGATTTCAACTTGTTGACCTGCTGCCAATAGCGTGCTGCCGTTGGGTGCCTGGATCAACGCGTTAATGCCGACGTCGATGTTCGGCGCCACCAGCACGACATCACCGTTGTGCGCCGTGATGCGGCCCTCCACGGAGATCGCGGAACTGCTGCCCAGGCCGTCGCCAAACCGCATTCTCCCTGCCAGAGCGTCGGCATCCGTCATGCGCAAGGCCGAAGCGGTAAAACCAGCGGTGTCGACTACCGCGCCGGCACCTACCGCGATACCCGACTGGTTGACCAGCACCACTTTGCCATTGGACGACAGCGTCCCGAAGATAGTCGAAGGCGTGTTGGTAACTACGCGATTGACGACGGTGCTGGCGGCGCTGGGTTGCTGAAAATTCGTGCTGCTACCCGGAGCAATGGAAAAACTTTGCCAGTTGATGGCGGAGTGGGTGGTGCCCGCTCCGTTCTGGGTTGTGACCTTGAGCTGGTTAGCTGCGGGGGTGCTGAAACTAGCCTGGCCATGTACGGCAACGCCGCCTGTGGGATTGGTCTGCGCGCGGCTTAAAGTACCTGCGAACACGCCAGCCAGCGCCAGCGCCAACAAAGCTGGCTTGAATCGCACGGGTTTACCGACTCTTCGATTGGCCAGCCCGAATGCGCAGAAACCTGCAACCGATGGTTGATGAAGCATCCGAATTCCTTCTGGGACGAGCCGACTTCTACGTTCTTGCTGAGAAGCTTTAGTCTAACGGGGGAACCCGTCGCATCCGAGTCAAATGGCGCCCTGGTAACGCTATGTTGCGGAGACCCAACATGAGCCGGGCCGCTGTCACGACGGTGGCAAATTACTGATGCGCGCGGCCGACTTAATGCAACAACTGGCGCAGCACATACGGAAGAATCCCACCGTGCCGGTAGTAATCGACCTCGATCGGCGTATCGATGCGCAGCGTTACCACGACGTCCTGACGGCTGCCATCGGCGCGTGTGATAACCAGGGTCGCATCACTTTGCGGGGTGAGGTCGGCATGGGGAACGACATCGACCAGTTCGTCGCCTTGCAGCCCAAGCGACTGCCACGAATCGGCGCCCTTGAACTGCAGTGGCAACACACCCATGCCCACCAGGTTGCTGCGGTGTATGCGCTCAAAACTCCGCGCTACCACGGCGCGGATGCCAAGCAGCTGGGTACCCTTGGCGGCCCAGTCGCGGCTGGAGCCGGTGCCATATTCCTCGCCCGCGAAGACCACCGTTGGCATGCCCTGCGCCATATACAACATGGCGGCGTCGTAGATTGGCATCTTCTGGGGCGCGGCGCCATCCGGCGCGCGAAACAAGGTCACGCCGCCTTCCTCGCGCGAGCCGTCGATGCCCGGCGGGATCATCAGATTCTTGATGCGCACATTGGCGAACGTGCCGCGCATCATCACCTCATGATTGCCGCGCCGCGCGCCGTAGCTGTTGAAGTCCGCCTTCATCACGCCATTGCGGATCAACCACTGCCCGGCCGGCGAACTCTCCTGAATCGAGCCGGCCGGAGAAATATGGTCGGTGGTGATGGAGTCGCCGAACAGAGCCATGATGCGCGCGCCAATCACACGTTCTTTGCTCGCCGCCAACTCCGCCGCGCCAGTCTTGGCGGCTTTGCCCGGTTGCTTCAGCGCGAAGTCGGCAAAAAACGGTGGTTCCGCGATATACGTGCTGTGCGGCCAGGTGTAGGCATTGCCGGCAACGCCCTTGATTTTTTCCCACAACTCGCCCGGCGCGGTCTTGACGCGGGCGTAGTTGTCGCTATAGGCCTTGCCGTTCATGGCGAACTTCAACAACTGGTAAATCTCGTCGCTGCTGGGCCAGATGTCCCCCAGGTACACGTCCTTGACCTTGCCATCGGCACCCACGCCCTGCCCCACTGGCTCGGTCATCAGGTCACGCAGCATGGTGCCGGCGATTGCATACGCCACTACGAGCGGCGGGCTGGCCAGGAAATTGGCCTTGAGGCTGGGATGGATACGCGCCTCGAAGTTGCGGTTGCCGGACAACACGGCCGCACACACCATGTCGTTGGCGGCAATCACCGCATTGAGTTCGGGCGTAAGGTCACCCGCGTTGCCGATACAGGTGGTGCAGCCATAACCGGCCAGCGAAAAACCCAGTTGCTCCAGATACGGCATCAACCCGGTCTCAGTCAGGTACTCGGTCACGATACGCGAGCCCGGCGCCAGCGACGTCTTGATATGCGGCTTGACGCGCAGGCCGGCTTGCACGGCCTTTTTGGCCAGCAAGCCCGCCGCCAGCAACACGCTGGGGTTGGAGGTGTTGGTGCAACTGGTGATGGCTGCGATCAACACGTCTCCGTTCTTCACCTGCAGGCCGGAGTCGGTCGCAAAAACCCGCGCCAGCTTGGCCGGTGTCTGGTTAAAACCGTTCTCGGCGCTGGACCTGGAAAAAAGCGAGGCGAACTGAGTGGCGACATGGCCCAGTTCAATGCGGTCTTGCGGACGCTTGGGGCCCGCGAGACTGGGCGTGACGGTGCTCAAGTCAAGCTTTACGATTTCCGAAAAATCGATCTCGCCGGCCTCGGAGACACCGAACATTCCCTGGGCCCGGAAATAGGCCTCGAACATCTCGATTTCGTCACTGGTACGGCCGGTGCCCTTGAAATAGTCGATGGTGCGTTCATCGACCGGGAAAAACCCCATCGTCGCGCCGTATTCGGGCGCCATGTTGCCAATGGTGGCCCGGTCGGGTAAGGACAGCGTGCGGGTCCCGGCGCCGAAGAATTCGACGAACTTGCCCACCACCTTGTGCTGGCGCAGCATCTCGGTCACGGTGAGCACCAGATCGGTGGCGGTCACGCCTTCCCGCAGGCGTCCGGTCAATTCAACCCCGACCACGTCGGGCGTCAGAAAATAAACCGGCTGGCCCAACATGGCGGCCTCGGCCTCGATGCCACCCACGCCCCAGCCCACCACACCGATGCCATTGATCATCGTGGTGTGGCTGTCGGTACCGACCAGGGTGTCGGGGTAAACCACACCGTCCGCGCCTTTATGCACCCCACGCGCCAGATATTCCAGATTGACCTGGTGCACGATGCCAAAACCCGGCGGCACCACACCGAACGTATCGAACGCCTGCATACCCCACTTCATGAACTCGTAGCGCTCGCGGTTACGGTGAAACTCCAGCTTCATGTTGAGGTCCAGCGCCTCTTTGGTGCCGTAGTAGTCGACCATCACGGAGTGGTCCACCACCAGGTCCACCGGCACCAGCGGCTCGATGCGTTTTGGGTCCTTGCCCAGCTTCACCGCCACGCCGCGCATGGCTGCCAGGTCGGCCAGCAACGGCACGCCGGTGAAGTCCTGCAACACCACGCGCGAGACCAGGAACGGGATCTCATCGGTACGCGCCGCGACCGGGGTCCAGTTGGCGATTTCCGCTACATGTTCGGCCGTAACAAGTTTGCCGTCGCAATTGCGCAGCACCGACTCCAGCACGATACGCAAGCTGACCGGCAGCCGCGCGACCTTGGGGTATTGTTTAGCCAAGGCAGGAAGCGAATACAACTTTCCGCTTTTTCCAGACGCCGTTTTGAAAGACTGGAGCGTGGAAGCGAAGGCGTGGGGCATGACGGTGTCCTTGAGTGGTTCAACGAAGCGTTGACCTAATTCTGACAGGACAGGCGTCCCTTGATGCGGTGAATGTCAACCGGCCGGCTGTACAGCGGTCTCAATGGCGGCGTGCGGCCGATTTTGTGGGCGCCGCCAAGTGCGAAGCACCAACTCGCGGCGCTGCGGCCGACGCCGGAACACGCGCGGGAAACAATCCCGCAAGATAGGTATCCAGCGCGGCCAGTCCTACTACCTCCAGGTCGAATGCCGATGGATCGAGCAGCCAGTTATGCAGCAAGCCGTCGATCAAGGCATGGGCTCCGCGCGCCGCGACACTGGCCGCGATGTGCCGGCCGATCTGGCCCAGTTTCATCGCGGCAGCGAACAGGCGTTCCAGGTCGGCCAGACACTCTTCACGAAACGCGATGCGACGGTCGCGGATGACCTGCAACTCATCCACGTATTCGGTCTTGTGCGAAGCGATCTCGAACACCCGGCGCACCTGCGGGTCGCTTACCGTTTGACGCAACGCCTGCGCCACCCCCCGGCGCAAAAAGTCGAGCGGGACCAGGGCGCCGGCCAACCCGCCACAATCCATGCTCGACTCCAGCGGCAAGGTGACGCGCAACATCATGGCGTCGAACAACTCCGCCTTGTTCTCGAAATGCCAATAGATGGCGCCCCGCGTCAGCCCGGCCGCCTGTGCGATCTCATGCAGCGAGGTGCGCGAAACACCCCGACGCTGGAACACGCGCTCGGCCGTGTCCAGAATCAGGTTCCGGGTGGCAAGTGCGTCTTGTTTGGTTCTACGGGCCATGGGTTGCGGATCCGAAACATACATTCACGGATGTATGTATACTATCCGAAAATAGACTTTTGCGCCGGTATCTTTTATGCCGTCACCACGCCAGCTCCAACCACACTGACCGTCCCGGTCCCCTCAGGGCCGGGTTTCTGAAGGATCCCCGGATGTTCTCGTTTTCCAACACGTCAGCCGCGCTTTTGTCTGTCAGGCGCATGGGCTTTATCGGCCTGACGGCCATGGGCACTTTGTTGCTGGCTGCTTGCGGCGCCAAAGAGGGTGCACCCGCTGCGGGCGGCGCTCCCCGTTCCATGCCGCCGGCGGAAGTCGGAGTCGTCGTGGTAGCGCCACAAGCCGTGGCGCTACAAACCGAATTGCCGGGCCGCGTCAGCCCGGTGCGGGTGGCGCAGGTGCGTGCGCGCGTCAACGGGGTGGTGCTCAAGCGTCTGTTCGTGGAAGGCAGCGAAGTGAAGGCTGGCCAAACGTTGTACCAGATCGACGCGGCCAGTTATCAGGCCAACGTGGACAGTGCGCAGGCATCGTTTGGCAAAGCCCAGGCCAACCTGACACAGACGGCGGCACAGGCTGATCGTTACAAGCCTTTGGTGGAAGCCAACGCGGTCAGCAAGCAGGAATACATCAACGTAGTGGCCGCCAACAAGCAGGCCGAGGCCGACCTGGCAAGTGCCAAGGCCGCCGTACAGTCGGCGCGTATCAACCTCGACTACGCAACCGTGCGCGCTCCGATCTCCGGACGGATTGGCCAGTCCCTCGTGACCGAAGGCGCGCTGGTAAGCCAGGCCGAGGCGACCCAGCTGGCGGTGATCCAGCAGACCCACACGGTCTACGTGAACTTCACCCAATCCACCAGCGACGTATTGCGACTGCGTAAGGCACTGGCGGCGAAGCAATTGCGCGGTGCCGGCGACGGCGCTGTTGCGGTGCACATCGTACTGGAGGACGGCAGCGAATTGCCGCGCTCCGGCAAGCTGCTGTTTACCGATCTGACGGTGGACCCGACATCGGGCCAGATCACGCTGCGCGCCGAAGTACCCAACACCGATGGCCTGTTGCTGCCTGGCCAATATGTGCGTGTACGTTTGTCGCAAGCCGAATTGCCGGCCGGCATCCTGTTGCCGCAACAAGCCGTGACGCGTTCCAACCAGGGCGACAGCGTGCTGGTGGTCGGCGCGGACGGCAAACCCATGCCGCGCCAGGTGAAGATCGGTTCCAGCCAGAACAACAACTGGGTCGTGTTGTCGGGCTTGCAACCGGGCGAACAAGTCATCGTGGAAGGCTTCCAGAAAATGATGGTGCCCGGAGCGCCGGTGAAGGCAGTGCCATGGAGCGGCAGAGCGCAAGGCACAGCGGCCGCGACGAGCGCGCCGGCGGCGCCGGGCGCAAGTGCCACCGCACCCGCGGCCTCCGCTGCAACGCCTGCGGCAAGTGCCGCCAGCGGCAAATAAGAGGCACCGATTCATGGCCCAGTTTTTCATAAACCGCCCGATCTTTGCTTGGGTAATTGCGCTTTTCATCCTGGTGATGGGAGGCGTGGCGATTACCCAGTTGCCGGTCGCGCAGTACCCCAAGGTGGCGCCGCCCTCGATTGTCATTTCCGCCGCCTATCCGGGCGCATCGGCACAGACGCTGGAAGAAGCCGTTATCAGCGTGATCGAACGCGAAATGAATGGCTCACCCGGTTTGATTTACATGGAATCGGTCAGCCAGGCCGATGGCAGCGGACAGATTACGCTGAGCTTCGAGCCCGGCACCAACGCCGACCTGGCGCAGGTCGATGTACAGAACCGGCTTGGCCGGGCTACGCCGCGCCTGCCGTTGGCGGTAACGCAACAGGGTGTGCGGGTGGACAAGGCCAACTCCAACTTCCTGCTGTTCACCATCCTGTCGTCCGACGACCCGAAGTTAGACCCGGTGACGCTGGGCGACTACGCGTCGCGCAGCATCCTGCCCGAGATTCAGCGTTTGCCCGGCGTGGGCCAGGCGCAGCTATTCGGAACCGAACGCGCCATGCGGATCTGGATCGATCCTGCCAAACTGGTCGGGTTCAACCTGGCGTCGAGCGACGTGACCAACGCGATCCGGTCCCAGAACGCCCAGGTTTCGTCCGGCACCATCGGCGACCTGCCCAACGTAGCCAATCAGGCGATTTTTGCCACGGTAGTGGTCAAGGGACAGCTCACATCCACCGAGCAATTCGGCAATGTCGTGTTGCGTGCCAACGCGGACGGTTCGACCGTTCGCCTGAAGGACGTGGCGCGTATCGAATTGGGCGCGCAAGGTTATGCGACCGAGGCGCGTCTGAACGGCAAGCCCTCGACTGGCATTGGGGTGCAACTCTCCCCCACCGGCAACGCGCTGGCTACCGCCCAAGCGGTGCGCGCGCGCATGCAAGAACTGTCCAAGTTTTTCCCGCCCGGTGTGAAATGGGCGATACCGTACGACAGCTCACGTTTTGTGAGCATTTCGATCCGGCAGGTGGCCGAGACTTTGATCGAAGCCGTGGTGCTGGTGTTCCTGGTGATGTTCCTGTTCTTGCAGAACATCCGCTACACCATCATTCCGACCATCGTGGTGCCGGTCACCCTGATGGGCACTTTCGCGGTGCTGCTGGTCTTGGGTTTTTCGATCAACGTACTCACCATGTTCGGCATGGTGCTGGTGATCGGCATCGTGGTGGACGATGCCATCGTGGTGGTGGAAAACGTCGAACGCATCATGAGCGAAGAAGGACTGTCGCCGCTCAAGGCCACGCGCAAGGCCATGAGCCAGATCTCGGGCGCCATCATCGGCGTGACGGTGGTGCTGATTTCGGTGTTTGTACCGCTGGCTTTTTTTGGCGGCTCGGTAGGCAACATCTACCGCCAGTTTTCCGCGGTCATGCTGGCGTCCATCATCACGTCCGCATTCCTGGCGCTGTCGCTCACGCCGGCCTTGTGCGCCGCGCTGCTGAAACCGGTGCAAGCCGGGCACAAGATAGCCAAGGGCGGCTTCTTCGGCTGGTTCAACCGCGGCTTTGCGCGTACCGCCAAGGGGTATGAAGGCGTGGTGGCGCGCATCCTGCGCGGGGCCGCGCGTTATCTGCTGATTTACCTGGCCATCATCGCCGGAGTGGTGTTTCTGTACACGCGTTTGCCCACCTCCTTCCTGCCGGGCGAAGACCAGGGCTACATCATCGTCAACGTGCAATTGCCTCCCGGCGCGACGCAGAACCGCACGCTGGCCGTGATGCAGCAGACCGAGGCGTACATGCTCAAGCAGCCCGAAGTGCAAAGCATGGTCAGCGTGCTGGGGTTCAGCTTTTCCGGCACCGGACAAAACGCGGCACTGGCTTTTGTAACCCTCAAGGACTGGGCCGAACGCAAGGGTCCCGAGCATTCCGCGACCGGTATCGCCGGACGCGCTTTCGGTTCATTGATGGGCATCAAGGATGCATTCATCTTCGCGCTGAGTCCTCCGCCGATTCCAGAACTGGGCTCGTCATCGGGCTTCAACTTCCGACTGCAGGACCGTGGCGGCAACGGCCATGAGGCCCTGGTGGCGGCACGTAACCAGTTGCTGGGCCTGACGGCGCAAAGCAGGATATTGACCAGCGTGCGGCCGGACGGCCTGGAAGACTCTCCTCAGCTGCAAATCGACATCGACCGCGACAAGGCGAATGCGCTGGGCGTGTCGTTCGACGCAATCAACACAGCGTTGTCGACCACGCTCGGATCGAGTTACGCGAATGACTTCCCGAATGCCGGCCGCCTGCAGCGCGTCATCGTGCAAGCTGACGCGCCGGCGCGTATGCAGGGCGACGACCTGTTGCGTATCAACGTGCTCAATGCCAGGGGACAAGCGGTGCCGATGGCGAGTTTCGCAAGCACCCACTGGGCTGTCGGTCCGATGCAGACCGTGCGTTACAACGGTTACCCGACCATGCGCATTTCGGGCGAAGCCGCGGCGGGCTACAGCAGCGGTGCCGCGATGGCCGAGATGGAGCGCCTGGCGGCGCAACTGCCAACCGGCTTCGGATACGAGTGGACCGGCCAGTCGCGCGAAGAGCGCCTGGCCGGTTCGCAGGCGTTCATCCTGTTCGGCTTCGCATTACTGGCCGTTTTCCTGGCACTGGCCGCGCTGTATGAGAGCTGGTCGATCCCGATCTCGGTGTTGCTGGTGGTGCCTCTGGGGGTACTCGGCGTGCTGCTGGCGGCCAACCTGCGCGGCCTGGCCAACGACGTTTACTTCAACGTGGGCCTGATCACCATCATCGGCCTGGCGGCGAAAAACGCGGTGCTGATCATCGAGTTTGCAAAGGACGTGCAGGCACGCGGCAAGAGCGCGGTGGACGCGGTTTTGGAGGCGGCGCACATGCGTTTCCGACCGATCCTGATGACATCGCTGGCTTTTATCCTGGGCGTGTTGCCGCTGGTGCTGGCCAGCGGCGCGGGCTCGGCCGGCCAGCGCGCCATCGGCACCGGCGTGATGGGCGGCATGCTCGCCGCCACGTCGCTGGCGATATTTTTCGTACCGATCTTTTTCGTACTGGTCCGCAGGATGTTCAAGGGAAGCGAAAGGCAAAGAAAAATG
>JANYBQ010000098.1 GCA_025360705.1 Betaproteobacteria bacterium
ATTCGATCGACAGGCCGTGAAACCCGTAGCGCTGGATACCCTGCGACCGCAGTTCCCTGGGGATGGGCAGGACACGGGCCACATCCGGCATGTCGGCGTGGAACGTGGTGTCGAAACACGCAACTTGCGCGAGGTCGGGAAAGTGCTCCTGCGCAAAATGGATGACCGACAGCGCCGATGGCGTGTGCAGCGGGGCGAAGGCCGCCGCAGCTGCCAGTTCCCGCAGAACCGAATCGTCTATGACGCAATGCTGGCGGAGTTTTGGTCCTCCATGCACGATTCGATGTCCTATGGCGACCGGCGCCGAAATATTGGCGTCGGCAAGAAGCCTTGCGATGCGAGCTATCGCTTTTTGTTGGTCGGGAATGGATACCGACTCCGAGACCACCTCGTTCAGGCGCGAATCGCGCGCCGAGAATCTTCCTTCGCTGCCCCCGATCGAGCCGACCTGGCCGGACAGCAGCATCTCGGTCTCGGAAGGCCCAACCCGGTACAAGCCAAATTTAAGCGAGGAGGAACCGCTGTTCAGGGCAAGCACTGTCAACTCGCGTGGGCCGTCTGTTCCGCCTCTTACCGGCGCAGCAGAAATCGTGCTCATGCTCCCCCCCTGCCATCCGGCGTGAGGCGCGCCCTGAATTGGCTCCTGGCGTCGCGGTTGAATTTGGCGGTAACGCCAGACCACCGGTGTGGCCTTGCCAGCAGGAAAATCAGCATGGCAATCAAGGGAACCGTCAGCCAGCCAAAGCTGCGCTGCGCAAAAGCGCCAAAAAGCCACCCGCCGGCGGCCGATCCAGGCGTTTGGCCGAGGCCGGCCGCCGCCGCCAGGCCGCCCATAGTAGTGCCGAGTTTGTTGGCTGAAGCGCCCGCGGCCAGGTAGGCGATTACCGGTAACACCAGACCGGTGCCGGCAGAGCGCCGCGCGCGCTGCTCCTCGGGGGTGTATTCGGCAACCAGCGCTGACACTACGGGGATGACCGCTGCCACGAAGAAGCCGGTAGTACCGCGCAACGCGTAAATTACCCACACACTTTCAACCCCTGGCACGAGCAGAAGCAACAGGCTGACCACATACCCGATGAGCCCGATGATAAGAATTCGACCATGCCCTACGCGATCCGACACGACCCCCCACAACAAGGCCCCAACCAGCACACCCGCTGCATACACGCCGCTGAGGAAACCAACGTGACGAGCGACTTCGGTGGCGGTGGCCCGGCATCATGGGGCCCAGCCACCCCGGCAACAGAGGCATAAGCGCACCATAGCCGGCCGAGACAACAAAAACAGCCGCCGCCAGCCAGGCCAATTGCGCAGGCCGCAACGCGACCGGATCAGTTGGCATCGCGTCGGGGAATGTGCGGGCGGTCATTGCCAAGCTGGACTGGCAGACTTCAATCTAGGCCGGCGCATGTTGATGCACTGACCCCTGGGGTTTGACGTCCTCATGCAGGTCGATCCGCGACGGGTTGCTCGACTCAAGGATCGCTTTTGACCGGGCCATCTCTTCCGGGGAACCATGTGCCACGACCAGATATCCATCGGTTTTGACGGCTTGCTCGTACTGGATCACGCTGTCCTTCGGAATTCCGATGCTGAAGAGAGCGGCGCCAAGTGCGCTCAGTCCACCAATAAGGATCGCGCCCTCGACCGCGGCAACGACCATGGCAGCCAGGTGGCCCAGCACCATGACCGGGCCGATCACGGGAATGGTCAGAAATACCCCCCCGAAAAACAGGCTCCAGATGCCGCCCCAGAAAGCGCCGTTCTTGCCCCAGAACTTGATCCGGTCCCCGATGTTGTAGAAGCCTACAACCTTCTCCTCTGAGTGGTAGCCCTGGCCGACGATGCTGTAGTGGGTCATGTCGAAGCCGCCGCCAGCGAGTTTGCGGACAGCGTTTTCAGCGTCCTGATGGCGCGTGAAGACAGCGACGACGGCACTATTTTTTCCAGATTGATTTTCCATTTTGCGTTTCCTTTGATAAAAATTAACTGACACGTGAACTGCGATTGCATTGTTGGTCCGCTCAAAGCAGCACCGGCTTGTCCGGCAGTTCGTTCCGGCTGCGACCGTCAGCCGGAAAATGCTCCGCGAGGTGATGCGTTACCGCCCGCAAGCCATCGATCGCGCCGCGCGCGTAATCCGATTGCCTGAAGGCCATTTCCATCTGGCGGCAAATCCTGGTCCATTCGTTCGCAGGTACTTTTGCGGCAATGCCGCGATCGGCGACTATCTCCACCGCCCGATCGGCAAGCAACAGATAAACCAGCAAGCCACAGTTGTCCTGGGTGTCCCAGATGCGCAGGTGCGAGAACACATCGATCGCCCGTTCTCTGGCCGTTTGGCCCTGGAACAGAGGTGAGCCGTCGAGTCCGCCTTCGACGACGAAACGGATCTCGCCAACATGCCTGGCCTCGCTGGCCTTGATCATCTGCTCGATCTCGCCCAGTACGCTGCGCGGAAAAGCCCGCCTGACCCGGCCGTGCGTCATCAGCAGATGGTTGACGATGCGTTTGATCTTCATGCTTACCACCTCCCCGACGCGCCACCGCCACCGAAGCCGCCACCGCCGCCGCTGAATCCACCTCCGCCATAACCTCGGCCACCACCTCGGCCCATTCCGCCGTAAAAGCCGCCCATTCCAAGTCCGCCCATGCCGCCTCCCAACAAGGTGAAAAAGAGCGCGACCACGCCGGCGATTACTGCAACGGATACAGCGCCGGCAACGAACCATGCAACCAACGCAACCGCTCCGCCCGTGACCACCGCACCGGGAACTTTGCCTAAAGTGGCGCGCAACACGCCGCCGACAAACAGCGCGACGATGAACAGAATCGGGGCGTACTGGCCGATATTGCCGATATCTCCAATGCCCGCAGTGCCCTTTGCGCTGGGTTGCGGCAAGGCCTCGCCGTCAACCACGCGAATGATTTGTCCGACTCCCGCCGTGATACCCCCATAGAAATCCTGCTGCTTGAATCGCGGCAGGATGATCTCGTCGATGATGCGTTTGCTGGTGGCGTCGTTCAGCGCCCCTTCCAGGCCATATCCGACCTCGATGCGCAAGGTGCGGTCCGCCTTGGCAACCACCAGGATGACACCGTCATCGACCTTCTTTCGCCCCAGCTTCCATTGCTCGGCGACGCGCAGGGCGTAGGGCTCGATTGCTTCGGGCGCCGTGGAGCTGACCATCAGGACCGCCAGTTGACTGCCTTTGCGTGATTCAAAGGCTGCCAGGGTTTGTTCCAGAGTGGTTTTTTGTTCCGCCGTTAGCGTACCGGTCTGATCGATGACATGCCCCGTCAGGGGCGGAACGGCAACTTGTGCGTTAGCGAACATCGACCCATGAAGCGTGAACGCAAGCAGCAGCGCCCTGGCCATTCCCCCTATGCCAAGCCGTGCGCTCACTTGGCGGCTCCAGAAGCGGCAGCTTTGGGCGCGGCGTCAAAACTGACGCTCGGCGGCCTGGATATTTCCTTTTCATTCTCGACCGTGAAGCTGGCCTTTTGCTTGTATCCGAACACCATCGCTGTCAGGTTGGAGGGAAACGATCGCACCGTCACGTTGTAGTCCTGCACCGATTTGATGTAGCGGTTGCGCGCCACCGTGATGCGGTTCTCGGTACCTTCCAACTGCGCTGACAGGTCCCGGAAGCCCTGATTGGCCCTGAGGTTCGGATAGTTCTCGGAAACCGCCATCAGCCTCGACAACGCGCCCGTCAATTCGCCTTGCGCCTGCTGAAACTTCTGGAATGCGACAGGGTCGTTGATCAATTCCGGCGTGGCCTGAATCGATGTGGCTTTGGCGCGCGCTTCTATCACCTTGGTTAGCGTGTCCTGCTCGAACTTGGCCTCGCCCTTGACGGTGCTGACCAAGTTGGGAATCAGGTCCGCCCGGCGCTGGTATTGGTTCACGACCTCCGACCAACCCGCCTTG
>JANYBQ010000131.1 GCA_025360705.1 Betaproteobacteria bacterium
ACAGCATCCAGCAGGGTATGGCCGAGGCGCTGGGTTTCCAGGCCATCGTCGATTTGGTCGGTGACAAGCTGCGCGACGTGTTCCACACCGGTGACGTCGACATCCACTGGATCGATGGGGATGAGGGCTTGATCCATCGCCTCTACACCTACCAGCATGGCAAACGCCTCGACCTGCCGTCTTTTGCGCGCGACCTCCAAGCTCCGGCGGACAAGAGGCTGCGCGCGCAGCAACCCCTGGTGCTCAATACCGTTGCCGAGGCGATCGAATGGGGCATGACGGCAGCCAAGGGCGCGGACCAGGCGCGTTCCATCGTCAGGGTTCCGGTTTTCGCCGGAAATCGCTTTCTGGCCAGCATCGGGTTGAAGAACCATGAGCGTGAGCAGGCTTTCGGCGAAGCCGAACTACGCTTGCTGGGCACCATCGCCGCGAGCTTGGGCGTGGCGCTGGAGAACGTGCGGCTGTTCAACCAGACCAAGGAGGCGCTGGCGAAGGTCGAAGAGCGCACCGGCGAACTCACCGAGTCGCTCGACTACCAGACCGCCATCAGCGACGTGCTGCGCGTGATCAGTGAGTCGCCGACCGATGTGGCACCGGTGTTCGAGGCCATCATGGACAGCGCGAACCGGCTGCTGGGCACCTGGTACAGCGGCGTGTTCCGCTACGACGGCACACAGGTCCATCTTGTGGCGACTCGGGGCTGGTCGGAAGAAACGCTGGAGTCTGCCAAGAGGATTTATCCGGGGCCGCCAAACCCGGTACAGGTAAGCGGCCGGGTGATCCTGTCGGGGCAGGTACAGACCGTGGCCGACAGCCAGGCCGATGCCGTCTACGACGCCAACATCAGCCGCCTGGGCACTTGGCGGCGCATGCTGGGCGTGCCCATGATCAAGGACGGTGTGTCGGTGGGCGCGATCGTGCTGGCCTGGCCGGAGCCGGGAGAGATCCCGAAGCGGCAGGCGGACCTGCTGAAGACCTTCGCCGACCAGGCGGTGATCGCGGTCGAAAACGTTCGCCTGTTCAACGAGACCCGGGAGGCGCTGGAGCAGCAGACCGCCACGTCCGACGTTCTACAGGTGATCGGCAGTTCGGTCGCCGACACCGCGCCGGTGTTCGACAAGATACTGGCGGGCTGCGAACGGCTGTTCGGTGGCCAGCACATGATCGTGTTCCTGGTCGAAGGCGAGGATACCGTCGACATCGGTGCGATGCGCGGATTCGACCTGGAAAGAATCGCGCGCGTGCGCAGCATTTTCCCGGTGCCGCTGGCGGGCACCGGTACCGAACAGGCCATACGCGAGCGTCGGCTGGTGACCTATGCCAACGTGTTGGAGGATCCGGATGTGCCCGAGGGCTTGCGCAGGGTTGCCAGGCAATTCGGCGAAAACTATTCGATGGCGATAGCTCCCATGCTGTGGGAAGGCCGTGCGATTGGTTCGATCTTCGTGGCACGGATGGCACTGCAGGCCTTCAATGCCAACGAGCAGCGCATGCTGAAGACCTTCGCCGACCAGGCGGTGATCGCGATCCAGAACGCGCGGCTGTTCAACGAAACCAAGGAGGCGCTGGAGCGCCAGATCGCCACGGCCGAAATTCTTAAGGTGATCGCCAGCTCGCCGTCGGACATACAGCCGGTGTTCGATGCCATCGCGCGCAGCTCCAACCGGCTGCTGGGCGGCTACTCCACCATGGTGGCGCGTATTTTCGACGACTCGTTGCACATGGTGGCTTTCACCTCGACTTCACCCGAAGGCGACGCGGCGCTGAAACGTTCGTTCCCAATAACGCTGGCCAACTTCCCGGTGGGTGGCGCCATCCTGCGCGGCGAGACAGTGCCTATCGTCGATTCCGAGTTGGTTGATGAAGGCATGGACCTGCTGCGCACGCTGGCCCGTGCACGAGGCTACCGCAGCATGTTGTTCTGCCCGCTGCTGCGCGAACGCACACCGGTCGGCCTGATCAGTGTCACCCGCGTCGAGCCGGGTCCGTTTGCGCCGCACCAGGTGGAGCTGCTGCAGACCTTTGCCGACCAGGCCGTGATCGCGATCGAGAACACGCGCCTGTTCAACGAAACCAAGGAGGCGCTGGAGCAGCAGACCGCTACGGCCGAAGTGCTGGAGGTGATCAGCAGTTCGGTGGCCGACGCGGCGCCAGTGTTCGACAAGATTCTGCAAAGCTGCAAGAAGCTGTTCGATAGTAACGAGCAAGGCATTGTGTTGCTGGGACCGGACGGTTATGTCGAGATCGCCGCGCACCATGGGCCCGCATTGCCGACCCTGCAAAAGTTCTATGCCGCCAAGGTGCCATCGCGGTACTACGAGCCGGGCATCCGGGCCGGCAAGCCGATCCACTTCGTCAACGCACTGGACCCCACGACGCACTGGACGGCACGCACAATCGCGGAGGCATTGAACATTGGCCCGTATTCGCAACTGCTGGCGCCAATGACCTGGGAAAATCGACCGATCGGTTATCTGAACGTGATCAAACAGCCGGCCACCGGTTTCAGCGACAAGGAAATTGCGCTGCTCGAAACCTTTGCCGACCAGGCCGTGATCGCGATCCAGAATGCGCGCCTGTTCAAGGAAGCCCGGGAAGCGCGCGCCGCTGCCGAGACCGCCAACGAGGCCAAGAGCTCGTTCCTGGCCACCATGAGCCACGAGATCCGCACACCGATGAACGCCGTTATCGGCATGAGCGGCCTGCTGCTGGACACGCCTTTGTCCGACGAGCAGCGCGACTTTGCCGGAACCATACGCGACAGCGGCGATGCGTTGCTGACCATCATCAACGACATCCTGGACTTCTCCAAAATCGAGGCCGGGCGCATGGACATAGAAGCGCACCCGTTCGACCTGCGCGAGTGCGTGGAGGCCGCGCTGGACCTGATCGGCAGCCGCGCCGCCGAGAAGCGTCTCGACACCGCCTACCTGTTCGAGGGCGATGTGCCGGTGGCGGTGAACGGCGACGTGACGCGGCTACGCCAGATACTGCTGAACCTGCTGGCCAATGCGGTCAAGTTCACCGAAAAGGGCGAGGTGGTGCTGACGGTCAGCGCCGTGCCGCAAGCGCAGCCGGCCGGGCCGGCGGAGCCCCCGCAGGTCGAATTGCGTTTTGCCATTCGCGACACCGGCATAGGCCTGAGCGAGGCAGGCATGGGTCGCCTGTTCCAGAGCTTCAGCCAGGCCGACTCGTCCACCACGCGCAAATACGGCGGCACCGGCCTGGGCCTGGCCATCAGCAAGCGCCTGGCCGAGCTGATGGGCGGCAGCATGCACGCCGAAAGCGCCGGGTTGGGGCAAGGCTCGACCTTTGTCTTCACCATGCTGGCGCCCGTGGCCGAGTCGCCGCAGACGCACCGGCGCGACTTTATCGGGCAGCAGCCGGCGCTGGCCGGAAAACGCATGCTGGCGGTGGATGACAACGCCACCAACCGCAAGCTGCTGGCCCTGCAGGCCGCCAAGTGGGGCATGGTGGAGCGCAACACCGAGTCCGCCGGTGAAGCGCTGCGCTGGCTGGAGCAGGGCGAGCGGTTCAATGTGGCCGTGCTGGACATGCACATGCCCGAGATGGACGGCCTGACACTGGCTGGGCGCATACACGCACGCCACCCCAAGCTGCCGCTGGTGCTGTTCAGCTCGCTCGGCCGGCGCGAGGCGGGCGACACCGAAGGCCTTTTCAGCGCCTACCTGAGCAAGCCGCTGCGCCAGTCGCA
>JANYBQ010000132.1 GCA_025360705.1 Betaproteobacteria bacterium
TCTTCGCGGATGATGGACAGCGAGCCGATGGCCTGGCCCTCGCGCAGCAGCGGCACGGCCAACACGCTGCGCCAGCCGGCCTGTCGCGCAGCGGCCAGCAGCGGGTAGTCGGGGTTCGACAACACGTCGGGGTATTGCACCGGCGCGCGTTCCAGGATCGCCCGCGCATTGATCGACCCGCTGCTCAGCTTGACCGGAAAGGTGGCGCGCATGGTTTCGTGCGCTTCCTGCGACACACCGTGGTAGGCGCTCAGGTGCGCCAGCTCACCATCGGAGCGCGTCATGGCGCCGATATGCGCGCCGCACAGCGCCATCGCGCGGTCGAGAATCGTGTCGAACACCGGCTGCACGTCTGTGGGCGATTGGCTGATCACCTGCAGCACCTCGGCGGTGGCGGTCTGCTGCTCCAGCGCCTCCTTCGTCTCCTTGAACAGGCGCGTGTTTTCGATCGCGATCATGGCCTGGTCGCGGAAGGACTCGGCCAGCACAATTTCCTTGTGGCTGAACGCGCGGGCCCGATGGCGGACAAGACACATCAATCCGATGCACTCGCCCTCGCGCACGAACGGGAGATAGAGCGCCGAATCTATTCCAAACATCGCGCGAATCCGCCGCTCGTGCTCCGGAAGTTCGATCACCGACCAGTCCGGCAGGTGCAGCATCTTCTTGCTGACAATCGCTCTGGACGGGAAGTTGTGGTCCGGATCCACCGGCATGTCTGGGGGGAACTCCTGCTCGGGAATGGCGCCGTTTGGCGTGGCGCCAGCTTCCACCGAAAAAGTCTTGTCAAGACAACGAAACACGAATGCAGTGTCGGATGCGAGCAGCAGCACGGCCGTGCCGACGATGGCATTGAATACCGGTTGCACGTCGGTCGGCGAACCGCTGATCACGCGAAGAATTTCCGCGCTGGCGGTCTCGCGCGTCAGCGCCTCCTGGGTCTCGTTGAACAGGCGCGCGTTCTGGATCGCGATCACCGCCTGGTCGGCGAAGGTCTTGAGAAGCGCGTGTTCCCGCGGGCTGAAGCCCTCACTTTCGCTGTGCGCGGCTGCAATGTCACGCGTGACCCCGATGGTGCCGATGCCACGGCCCTCCCACAGCAACGGAGCAGCGAGTGACGAGTAGGTGATGCCCAGCCGCTGGGCACCGAGTCGCACGGATCGGGGGACGCCCGGGTCATTCAGGACGTCACGAAACCCAATCACCTCTCCCTTGTCGAACATCATTGCGGCGACGGTGTCAGGCAGCGGCATCGGATACACCGAACGAATACCGGATTCCATCGCCGCCGTAAGGTCGTCCCCAAACTGGGCGCGTCCCAGCGGCGTCCAGTGAATTCGCTCCAGCGCCAGCAAGCCCGCGTCGTTGACAAGGAACAAGCCGACCGACATGGACGAGAACAGCCGCTCGCAGCTATCGAGGATCTTGTCGAACACCGGGCCGGTTGCCGCTACCGAGCCACTGATGACCTGCAGCACTTCCGCGGTCGCAGTCTGATGCTTCAACGCTTCGCCCAGCTCTTGCGTGCGCTCCTCAACCTGGTGCAGTGCCTCCTTGGTCTGGTTGAACAGCCGCACGTTCTCCAGCGCCACGCCCAAGCTCGCGGCGATGGTGCCCAGCAAGCGCACCTCGGCATCGCCAAAGGCCTGTTCACGCTCGTGGTTCTTCAACCCGACGGTGCCCAGCAGGCGGTTTCCGGCGAAGACTGGAACCCGGATGATGGAGCGCGCCTGGTCCGCGCCCTTGGCTGCCGCCATTCCCAATTTGATCGCCTCGGCAACGGTGTTGGCCACCAGGGGTTGGTGCGCGCGCAGAACCTTGTCCACCGGGGCTTCGAGGTCGCGCGCAAAAGACGGCAGGTTGAGGCGTTCGCCATGCTGGTAGGTGTAGCGGCGATGGATCAAGCCCTCATCCCCATCGATCCAGTGGATGTCGACGTCACCGGTGTGGAACACGTCGCGCAGCTTGTCACCGACCAAATCGACGATGGCCTGGAAACCCAGCGCCTCGGCCATACCCTGCTGGATGCTGT
>JANYBQ010000166.1 GCA_025360705.1 Betaproteobacteria bacterium
CTCAACCTGGGTGCACTACTCGGGTTTGCGCTGATCATGGGGTTTGGCGGCGCCATTATTTCGCTGCTCATCAGCAAACCGGTGGCCAAGTGGAGTGCCGGCGTACGGGTGATCGCGCAGCCGCAAAACGCGGACGAGGCCTGGATCGTGGAGACCGTGCGCAAATTCGCCGACAAGGCCGGCATCGGTATGCCCGAGGTCGGAATTTTCGACGGTGAACCGAATGCATTCGCAACCGGCGCATTCAAGAATTCGGCGCTGGTGGCGGTCTCTACCGGCCTGCTGCAAGGCATGAACCGCGAAGAGATTGAGGCCGTGATCGGCCATGAAATTGCGCACGTCGCCAACGGCGATATGGTGACAATGGCGCTGATCCAGGGCGTGATGAATACCTTCGTGGTGTTCCTGAGCCGGGTGATCGGTTACGCGGTGGACAGCTTTTTGCGCCGCGGCAATGACCAGAACTCAGGTCCCGGCATGGGCTACTGGATCACCACCATCATGCTCGACATCGTGCTCGGTTTCGCGGCGGCCATGGTGGTAGCCTGGTTCTCGCGCCAACGTGAATTCCGCGCCGACGCGGGTTCCGCGCAACTGATGGGACGCCGTCAACCGATGATGAGTGCCCTCGCTCGCCTGGGCGGTATGGCTCCGGGCGAGTTGCCCAAAAGCATTGCCGCGATGGGCATTACCGGCGGTATCGGCAAACTGTTCTCGACCCATCCGCCGATTGAAGAACGCATCGCGGCGCTGCAAGCGGCCCAAGGCTAAGCCAGAAGAGCTAAGCCAGCAGGTTTTTGGCTACCGCCTCGGCGACGCGGATTCCGTCGACCCCTGCCGACAGAATCCCGCCGGCATAACCTGCGCCTTCACCGGCCGGGTACAAGCCCCGCACATTGAGACTTTGAAAGTCATCTCCGCGCAGGGTCCGCAGCGGAGCGGAAGTGCGGGTTTCAACCCCGGTCAAAACGGCGTCGGCCATGTCGAAACCCTTGATCTTGCGGCCGAAGACCGGCAGCGCTTCGCGAATGGCGTGGATGGCGTAACCGGGCAAAGCGGTGCCCAGATCGCCCAATGTGACGCCGGGTTTATAGGACGGCTCCACGCTACCCCATTCGGTCGATGGCCGGTCCGCGATGAAGTCACCCACCAACTGGCCCGGTGCGGCATAACTTGCACCGCCCAACGCGTAGGCTCTGGATTCAAGTTCGCGTTGCAACACAATGCCTGCCAACGGATGTGTCAAGTCATCGCCGCGCGGCGCCTCGGGCTCAAATTCGAAGGCATCGCGCAACGCCGCGTCATCGGTTGGGTAGTCGGCTGGTGTTATTCCCACGACGATGCCGGCGTTCGCATTGCGCTCATTGCGCGAATACTGGCTCATGCCGTTGGTAGCTACGCAGCCGGGCTCGGACGTCGCCGCTACCACAGTGCCCCCCGGGCACATGCAAAAGCTGTAAACCGATCGGCCATTGGAGGCGTGATGCACCAGCTTGTATTCGGCGGCACCCAGCAGCGGGTGGCCGGCATGGCGGCCCCAGCGCGCACGGTCTATCAGGCCCTGCGGATGCTCGATGCGCAGCCCGATCGAGAACGGCTTGGCCACCATGGACACCCCTTTGCGATTCAACATCGCGAAGCTGTCGCGCGCACTGTGGCCCAGCGCCAGCACCACCTGGTCGGCGCGCAATTCATATGGAATGCCGGTCGCCACATCCAGCACCTCAAGCGCACGGACCTGACGCGTCCGCATCTGGCCGTCCACGACCGCGGCTTCAATCCGCAGGTCCGTTACTCGCTGCTCGAAGCGTACTTCGCCGCCCAGCGCCAAAATCTGCGCGCGCATGTTCTCTACCACCTTGACCAGCCTGAAAGTGCCAATGTGCGGATGGGCATCCACCAGGATGTCCTCGGGCGCCCCGGCACGCACGAACTCCTGCATCACCTTGCGCCCCAGGTAACGCGGGTCCTTGATCTGGCTCCACAACTTGCCATCCGAGAACGTGCCCGCGCCGCCCTCGCCGAACTGCACATTCGACTCCGGATGCAAGACGCCCTTGCGCCACAGGCCCCAGGTATCTTTGGTACGTTCACGCACGGTCTTGCCGCGCTCCAGCACGATCGGTTTAAAACCCATTTGGGCCAGTAACAGCGCCGCGAAAATACCGCACGGCCCGAAGCCAATTACGACCGGGCGCAGGCCTGATGGTGAGGGCCCGCCCAAGAGCGGGTTACCCACCAGCCGGTAGTCCATGTCGGGGGCCGGCAGCACATGCGGATCACCCGCGCAACGCAACAGAATCAGCTGCTCCAGGTCGCCAGGGGCCAGTTCCACATCCACGATGTAGACCAGCACCACCGCGGCCTTGCGCGCATCCACGCTGCGCTTGAATATCCTGACCTGAATCAGATCCTGCGCCGCGATCGACAGTGTTTTTTGAATCAGCGCATCGAGGTCGGCGGCGTCGTGGT
The DNA here is from genome assembly GCA_025360705.1 of Betaproteobacteria bacterium. Lineage (GTDB taxonomy): Bacteria > Pseudomonadota > Gammaproteobacteria > Burkholderiales > Burkholderiaceae_C > CAISIP01. The sequence continues at coordinate 2,473 of JANYBQ010000166.1, forward strand.
CCAGCGGCAGCTTGAGTTCTGTCAGGCGGATCATGGGTGTTTGACTACCGCCGTCCGACGCATCAGGTCGGCAGGAATCCTTCGATCGACAGGTAACGTTCACCGGTGTCGTAGTTAAAGCCCAGCACCGTCGCGCCGGCCGGCAGATCCGGCAGCTTTTGGGCGATCGCCGCCAACGTGGCGCCCGATGAAATGCCCACCAGGATGCCTTCTTCGCGCGCGCAGCGGCGCGCCATTTCACGCGACGGTTCGGCATCCACCTGGATCACGCCGTCCAGCAAGGCGATGTGCAGATTGGTCGGGATGAACCCGGCGCCGATGCCCTGAATCGGGTGCGGCGCCGGTGCGCCGCCCGAGATCACGGGTGAGGCAACCGGCTCTACCGCGAATACCTTGAGTTGCGGCCAGCGCGCCTTGAGCACCTGCGCACAACCGGTCAGATGTCCACCCGTACCGACACCGGTGATCAACACATCCAGCCCCGTGGAGAAGTCGGCCAGAATTTCCTGCGCGGTAGTGCGCGCATGGGCATCGATATTGGCCGGATTCTCGAACTGCTGGGGCATCCACGAGCCTGGCGTGGCCGCCACGATTTCCATTGCGCGGGCGATACAACCCTTCATGCCTTTTTCACGCGGCGTCAACTCGAAACTCGCGCCATACGCCAGCATCAGGCGACGGCGCTCGACCGACATGCTGTCGGGCATGACCAGGATCAGCTTGTAGCCCTTGACGGCCGCCACCATGGCCAGCCCGACGCCGGTGTTGCCGGACGTCGGTTCGACGATGGTCGAGCCGGGTTTAAGCTCCCCGCTTTTTTCGGCCGCCTCGACCATGGACAACGCGATCCGGTCCTTGATGGATCCGCCCGGATTGCTGCGCTCGGACTTGATCCACACCTGGTGGCTGCTGCCAAACAGCCGATTGATGCGAATGTGCGGCGTATTGCCAATGGTTTGCAGGACGTTGTCGGCTTTCATGGGGCGGCTCCTGGGGTTGAATGCGCTGCATTGTCTCAGGAGTGGATAATCCCGCGTGTGAAGCCCGCCAGACTGCCGCTGGTGCAAGCCGCAAGGCCGACGTGCAAACGTCGGGTGGAAACACCGCACTGGAGGAACGTCCGGACTGCGTAGGGCGGCGTAGCAGCTAACGGCTGTCCACTGAAACCCGTGTATGTGAACACCTGGAAACAGGTGGGCAAGTACCTGGCATAAGGTGAGGATCAGAGCAACAGAGACGAGTCGCGGGCCGGGGCAACCCGGGCCGCGGGTGAAACGGGCAATCTCTACGCGCAGCAATACCAAATAGGCACACGTTGAAAGCCGCGGCTTGCCGTGGTTTCCTGCCCGGGGCCCCCGGGATGTGTGCGGGTAGGTAGCACCGAGCCGCTGGGTGACCAGTGGCCCAGATTAATGGCAGTCACGTTGGGGGAAACTTCAACGCACAGAATCCGGCTTATCGGTGGGCTTCACACTTTTTCCCTGCGCCGCTGCATACTCTCGCGAGCAAGAAAGGCACGTCATGAATACCAATATTCAAGCTACTGAACCTACGCCGACTACTTCGGCTGCGCAGGCCTCCCCGTCTCTCTCTAGCACGCCCACCATCCACGGCTTTCACTGCCACATTTATTTTGGGCCGGACACGGTTGCGCAGGCACGCACTTTATGCGAAACCGCAGCGCTGAAATTCCTGCTCAGGATGGGCCGGGTACACGAGAAACCGGTCGGTCCGCATCCCGACTGGAGTTGTCAGCTGGCCTTCAAACCGGTGCTGTTCGGCGAGGTCGTTCCCTGGCTGGCAATGCACCGCGGCGGCCTGGTGGTTTTCATTCACCCGATCAGCGACAACGATCTGGTGGACCACCGCGACCGCGCGATGTGGATGGGCGCGGTGCGCCCGCTGGACCTGCGTATGCTGGGCGAGGGCCCCGGGCAATACGACCTCTAGTGGTCAAGCCTGGCCCGCCATCGCCTCGATGCGTTGCACGTGCGCCAGCAACGAGCGTTTGGCCCAATTCCACATACGTGGCGGTACATCGTCGTAGGCACGCGCAACCCAGTCGTCCATCGTGCCGTCCGGCTGGCTTTGCATCACTGCGATGATCTTGGCTTCGCGCCGCAGCCGGTGGGCTTTGAGATGCGCAATCGCGCCGGAGGCCTGCCCCAGCACATAACCGTGGGCGGGCAGAATGAAATCGACCTGGTGCTTGGCACAGGTGGCAGCAAGTTTGTCCAGCGATTCCAGGTAATGTGTCATATCTCCGTCGGGCGGATCCACCACGGTCGTGCTGCCGTTAAGAATGTGGTCGCCACTGAACAACAGGCCATCCTCGATCAGCACCAGGCACAGGTGATTGGCCGCGTGGCCCGGCGTGTGAATCACTTTCAGGGTGTGGGTGTCGCCAGATCCCAATCCCGGTGCCGACAACACCAGAAGCTGTTGGTCAGCCAGCGATCGATCGGGTGTAAACAGGCTTGCCACGCGAGCCGTGGCCGCGCTGGGCAGGCCAACTATGGTGGGAGGCACCGCACACAGGCCCTGTAAGGGTTTAGCACCCGGTGAATGGTCGGCGTGCGAGTGGGTACACACGATCATGCGAATATCACCACCTGCGGCGCGGTGAAGGCGCTGCAGATGGTCCGCATCCGCCGGGCCGGGATCGATGACCACAAAACCGGTGGAACTATCACCCACCAGATAACTGTTGGTACCCGGGCCGGTCATCGCGCCGGGGTTGGGTGCGGTCAGACGTATCACGTTTCTGAGCAGGGGCACCGGGCGTTCGGTTTGCCAGTCGAGGTGGTGCACGATCTGACCGTCCGGCGACACCAGTTCCAATTCGCCATACGGATGTTCGTGTTCCATGTAACGCGCCTCCTTGCCGCCCAGCAACCCAGCGCGCGGGCAACTGGTCCATAGCGGCTGCTCGTTGACGGCACAGGCCTGCAGCACGGCATCCACATTGGCCATTGTCTGCAGGCGTTGCAGGGTGCGGATGGTCGGAAAAATGATGAAGAAACTATCCGCCTCGTGGCGCTGCAACGCATCCGCCGGGCGCACCCACACCGGATCGAATTGCTCGGCTTCGTCGGCCACCGGCTGCTGGCCAAAAGGCATGCGAGCCACCAGGAATGGCACCTCGAAGCGGCGCGGCAAGTCGCGGTCGGTGGTCCAGTGCGCCAGCACGAACACCTCATCCGCCGCCAGCACCAGACCACGTGCCGCGCACTGGCACGCGAAGGCGGCCTTACGGTCCAGCGCCGCGATGTCCAGGGGCATTGGCGGGCTGCCGTCGGCACGGCGCGCCAGCAATACCCCCAGCTCTTCGAAACTTTCGCGAATCGCGGCGATGGCCTGGGTCAGGTGCAGATCGCTTTGCCCCGCGCGACGCCGCGCATGAATGTGGGAGGCGGCGTCCGACGGGTCCACGCCGCCTCCAGGAAACACGTACGCGCCGGGTGCAAAACCCGCTGTCAGGGAGCGTCGTGTCATCAACACTTCGATGCCTTGGGGCGTATCGCGCAACAACAAAATCGTGGCGGCAGGGCGCGTGGACGCGGGCTCGCGCTGGGGATATAAAAGCTGGGTAGGTCGGACCATGTTTGGCATTTTGCCGCCAAACGCCCGCGGCTTGCGCCCGAGGTCTTCGGCGGATAATCCCGCCATGCGAATCCGCTTTACCAAAATGCAGGGCGCGGGCAACGATTTTGTGGTGCTCGACGAGACTCAGCGAAGGCTTGGCCTGTCGGCTGCGCAATACCGGTTTCTGGGCGACCGGCACTTCGGAGTCGGGGCCGACCAGATATTGACGGTGCGTCCGGCGCCTGCCGCCGGCATCGACTTCGAATACGTGATCCACAACGCCGACGGCGATGAAGTGGAGCACTGCGGCAACGGCGCGCGTTGCTTCCTGAACTTCGTGCTCCAGCGTGGTTTGAGCGACAAAGAGCTGGTGAAGGTGCAGACCATGAACCGCGTGCTTGCGCTGCGGCGCGACGCCGACGGGCGAGTCACGGTGGACATGGGTGCGCCGGTGTTCGACCTGGCCGAGGTCCCATTCGATTCCACCGGCCTGACGGCGCTAACATCGGGTCGCTGGCAGCAATGGCCGCTGCGCTTCCCCGAGCAACCGGGCATTGCAGCACATCTCGTGGCCGTCCTGTCGATGGGCAACCCCCACGCGGTGGCGATGGTGGACGACGTGGATACAGCGCCGGTGACCACGCTGGGTCCGCTGGTGGAGCACTATCACGCCTTCCCGCGCCGTGTTAACGCGGGCTTCATGCAGATCCTCGACCGCACGCACATCCGGCTGCGGGTGTTCGAGCGCGGCGCCGGCGAAACACTCAGTTGTGGCACCGGCGCGTGTGCCGCGGTTGTTGCCGGCCATCGCCTTGGATTGCTCGATGCGCAGGTAGATGTGGCCACACGCGGCGGACGGCTCACGGTGGCATGGAATGGCGGCGCGGCGCCAGTGCTGATGACAGGCCCGGCAACGACAGTTTTTGAAGGCGAAATCGATTTACCAGAAGTTTTATGACCAATTCATTTACCAACCCGATTACCGAAGACGACATCGCCAACTACCTGGCCAATACTCCCGACTTTTTTGAGCGCCACGCCGAATTGCTGGCCTCGGTTCATTTGAGCAGCCCGCACAGCAAACGCGCCGTCAGCCTGCAGGAACGCCAGGCTGAAATGCTGCGCGACAAGATCAAACTGCTGGAGCACCGACTGATGGACATGATCCGTCACGGCAACGAAAACGCGCTCTTGTCCGATCGCCTGCTGCGCTGGGCCGGTTCGCTTTTCCTGACCGGGGACACGGCTTCCATGCCGGACCGGATCGCGAGCCAGATCAAGGAGCAATTTTCGGTACCGCAGGTCGGCATCAAGGTGTGGGACGTGGCAGCACCATTCACATCCTCCGGCTTTGCCCAAGGCGTAAGCGATGACGCCAAACTGTTCGCGACTTCGTTGACCGAACCCTTTTGCGGCGTCAATACCGGGTTCGAAGCCGTGACATGGCTTGGCGACCCCGGGGCTGCGGCGTCCATCGCTCTTTTGCCGTTGCGATCCGCGCCAGCCGGCGCTCTGGCGCCGGCGTTTGGCCTGCTGGTGTTGTCGTCCCCGGACGCACAACGCTTCAACAGTGGCATGGGCACCGATTTTCTGCAACGTGTCGCCGAAGTCGCCAGCGCGGCGCTGGGCAGGTTGCGCTAGAAAACGGTCCGGGTGCATTGCGATGCTTGACGCAGACGCCGAGACTTCAACCGCCAAGCCTTTGGTCGCCAGTGTGCTGGTCGGGCGCTATCTTGAGCATGTACGGGTGGAAAAACGGCTGGCGCTACGCACGGTCGAGCTGTATACGCTCGATTTGCAAAAACTCGCGGAATTCGCGGCAGGGGCCGGCGTGGAACTTCTGGCGGTGCAAAACACGCATATTCGCCGCTGGGTCGCGTCGATGCACTCCAAAGGCCGCGGCGGACGCGGCATCGCGCTGATTCTCTCGGGCTGGCGCGGCTTTTATAGCTGGCTGGGCCGCGAGGGCCAGCTGGGCAACAACCCGGTGCTCGATGTACGCGCGCCCAAAGCCGCCAAACCGCTGCCCAAGGCACTCAGCGTTGACGACGCCGTGCAACTCGCGAGTTTTCGCGGCGACTCGGACGATCCCTGGCTGGAAACGCGCGACGCGGCCATGGTGGAGTTGCTTTACGGTGGCGGCCTGCGTGTGGGGGAGCTGACGGGGCTCGATGCCGTAGCCGGGCCGAAAGCGCGCGGCTGGATCGACCTGGACGCGGGTGAAGCCCATGTGCTGGGCAAAGGCTCCAAGCGCCGCAGCGTGCCGATAGGGGCCAAAGCCGTGGCTGCCGTTAAAAGCTGGCTGGCAGTTCGAGCGCAAGACCTGACCGAGCCGCAGAGCGCCCTGCTCATCGGCCGCAATGGCACGCGCCTGACGGCGCAGTCGGTCTGGCAACGCCTCAAACGCCGCAGCCTGCTGGCCAATCTGGCCACCCCGGTGCACCCGCATATGCTGCGCCACTCTTTTGCCAGCCACCTGCTGCAGTCAAGCAGCGATTTACGCGCGGTGCAGGAGCTGCTGGGCCACGCCAACATCACCACGACGCAGGTCTACACGCGGCTCGATTTCCAGCATTTGGCCAAAGCCTACGACGCAGCGCACCCACGCGCGAAGATAAAACCGTCGACACGCTAAAAAGCGCGCAAGCCCGACAATCCGGGCCATGAAAAGCATCCGACTACACGCGGGCAGGGAACGCTCCCTGTTGCGCCGCCATCCCTGGATCTTCGAGTCGGCGATTGCCAAAGGCAGCGCGGACCCCGGCGAAACAGTGCGTGTCGATTCACACAGCGGCGAGTTTCTGGCTTGGGCGGCCTTTAGCCCGACATCCAAAATCCGCGCACGCGCCTGGAGTTTCGAGCAGACGCAACGCATAGACGCGGCATTTTTCTCCGCTGCATGTGAGCGCTCGATAAGAGCGCGGACCCGTTTCGATGTGCAAAGCGACGCGTTGCGGCTGGTACACGGCGAATCGGACGGCTTGCCCGGACTGGTGGTGGACCGGTACGGCGACACGCTGGTCGCGCAGTTCCTGTCGGCCGGAGCGCAGCGCTGGAAAGATGTCTTAGTCGATGCGTTACTGGAACATACCGACCTGACCAGGCTGTATGAGCGCTCCGATACCAGCACGCGGGCACTCGAGGGCCTGCCCGAGACAACCGGTTGGCTGCGTGGCGAAGGGCCGACCGACCTGGTTCTGCGCGAACACGGCTGGCAACTCGGGGTGGATATTGCCCATGGCCACAAGACCGGCTTTTACCTGGATCAGCGCGACAGCCGGCGCAGGTTTTCCGATTACACGCGTCGCCTGGACTTTGGCCACGTCCTGAATTGTTACTGTTACACCGGTGGTTTTACCGTGGCGGCGCTGGCCGGTGGAGCACGGCATGTGACCTCGATCGACTCGTCCGCCGGCGCCATTGCGATGGCCCGATCGAATGTGCAGCGCAACGGCTTCGATCCAGCGCGCGCCACCTTCGCTGACGCCGACGTAAACGCCTCGCTGCGGCAGTTTTACGAGGCCGGCCAAAGCTTTGACGCGATCGTTCTGGACCCCCCCAAGTTCGCGCCCACGGTAGCCCATGCGGAACGGGCTGCGCGGGCCTATAAAGACATAAACCGGCTGGCGCTGAAAATCCTGCAGCCCGGCGGTGTACTGTTCACGTATTCGTGTTCGGGCGGCATCGGCGTGGACCTGTTCCACAAAATCGTGGCCTCGGCCGGAATCGACGCGGGAGTGGACGGCTTTATCGTCGAGCGTATGGGCGGCGCGCCGGACCATCCCATGACGATTCAATTTCCCGAGGGGGAGTACTTGAAAGGTCTGGTGGTGATACGCAAATAACCCTACAGAAAATGGTCGCTAAACTCCGCAGCTCGAACGCCGCACAATCGGTCCCCAATTGACAGGAACTCCCATGAGCCTTATCCCCGCCACCATCCTGACCGGCTTCCTCGGTTCGGGCAAAACTACGCTGCTAAAACGCGTGCTGGCTGAAGCGCATGGGCAGAAGATCGCCGTGATCGAAAACGAGTTCGGCGAAGAAAACATCGATAGCGATATTCTGGTGACCGACGTCAAGGAACAGATTATCCAGATGAACAATGGCTGCATCTGCTGCACCATCCGCGAAGACCTGCGCACCACCTTGCAGGATCTGGCCGAAAAGAAACGCAAGGGCGAACTGGAATTCGATCGCGTGGTGATCGAGACCACCGGCCTGGCCGATCCCGGACCGGTGGCGCAGACGTTTTTCATGGATGACGAGATTGCCGAGAGTTACCTGCTCGACTCGATCCTGACGCTGGTCGATGCCAAACACGCCGTAGCGCAACTCAATGACCGCCAGGAAGCGCGCCGCCAGATCGGTTTCGCCGACCAGATATTCATCAGCAAGACCGACCTTGTAGCCAAGGAAGAGGTCGACGCGCTGATGCATCGCATCAAACACATGAACCCACGCGCTCCGCAGCGGCCGGTGCATTTCGGCGAAGTCGCGTTGTCCGAGGTGTTCGACCTGCGCGGGTTCAATCTGAATACCAAGCTGGAGATCGACCCGGACTTCCTGAAAGAAGACGATCACGACCATACGCAGGACCACGAGCATGGCGAAAATTGCGACCACCCCTCGCATCAACACGAAGGCGCGCACCACCATCACCATGACGACGACGTGAAGAGCTTCGTCTTCAAGTCGGAGCGGGCGTTCGACGCTGCCAAACTGGAAGACTTCCTGGGCGCAATCGTCAATATCTACGGGCCCCGCATGCTGCGTTACAAAGGTGTTCTGCATATGAAGGGCACGGAACGCAAGGTAATTTTCCAGGGCGTGCACCAATTGATGGGCAGCGACCTGGGACCTGAATGGCGGGCTGACGAGAAGCGCGAAAGCAAAATGGTTTTTATTGGCATCGACCTGCCCAAGGACATTTTTTTGCAAGGTATGGAGCAGTGCCTGGTCTGATCAGCAGCGCCGAAATCTCTTTCAGCGGGCCAATGGCCGGCCCGATTTTGTAATTTGCCGGCTTTTGCCCCGATAAGCCTGTACACTCGCGCGCCGAAGCGATATGCATCGTCCAGGCAAATCCTGCGAGGAGTCAAGAATTGAAAGCCAAGCCAGTGAAGGCCAAACCGCCATCCAAGCCACAAAGCAAGGTCCAGGTAAAACCACCTAAAGCCGCGGTCAAGCCAAAAATTGCCAGCCCTTCGGCCAAACGGATTGCTCCCGCTAAAACTGCCAGGAAAGCAGCTGTCAGGCCCGTAAAGAAGCCTGCCGCGAAAGTAGCTTCACCTATCGCAAAAGCGCCGGTTAGCATAGCCAGGAAGACGCCAGCCTCTGTCCAGCGCCCTCCTGTCAAGTCGGTAGCGCAAGAATTGAAACCCGGGGCACACAATGCCCGACCCATTAAAACCAAAGCGGCCGGTAAATCGGATCCCCCCATGCAAGTAAAACTTCAGGCCAAGCCTGAACCGCAACCGGCTCCGGCCCCCATCACCCCTGCATCAGCGCTGACGGTTGCCCAGCGCCCTGGCCGGCCGTCGTCACGGCTGGCGTCATTGACAGTTCCGTCGATGCCCCAGTCGGTCGCATCTACGGCCGCCAAAGCCAGTTATTCGCAGCTTGCATCGGCACCCTTGATCATTCCGCCGCTTCCCTCGGCAAACAAAAAAGACCCCAAGCTGGTCAACAACTGGAAGTCCAAGCCGGTCGATCAACTGACCGATGCCGAGTTGCTGGCGATGCCCGATTCCGAGTACATGAACGAAAAGCAGATGGCGGCGTTTCGCCTCAAGCTGGCCTCGCTCAAACAGGAAATTCTCAACAGCGCGGGTGAGACGACCGAACATCTGCGCGAAGACACGGTGGTCGTACCCGACCCCGCCGACCGCGCCACCATCGAAGAAGAGCATGCTCTGGAACTCCGCACCCGCGACCGCGAGCGCAAGTTGCTGAAAAAGATCGAGCAATCGATCGTACGTATCGACGCCGGTGACTACGGTTATTGCGACGAAACCGGCGAGCCAATCGGCGTCGGTCGTTTGCTGGCACGGCCCACCGCCACGCTGTCGCTCGAAGCACAACAGCGGCGCGAACTGAAGCAGAAAATGTTTGGTGACTAAGAGTTG
>JANYBQ010000178.1 GCA_025360705.1 Betaproteobacteria bacterium
ACTTCGTCGACTTCGCGCGGCGATATTTTCTCGCCGCCGCGGTTGATGATTTCCTTCAGGCGGCCAGTGAGCGTCAGATAACCGGCCGCGTCCAGCATACCCTGGTCGCCGGTTCGAAACCAGCCATTGACGAAAGCTTCCGCGTTAGCGCTGGAGTTGTTCTCATAACCGGCCGTGACGTTGTCGCCACGAATCACGACCTCTCCGGTTTCCCCGGCGTCTAGTAAAGCGCCGACCTTGTCCATGATGGCCACTTCGGGCCCAGAGGCGATACCGACCGAGCCGGGTATACGTCTGGCCGGCGGCAGCGGGCTGCTGGCCATCTGGTGCGCGGCTTCGGTCATGCCATAGGACTCGATCAAGGGTGCGTTGAACACGCGCTCGAGTTCAGCAATCACCTGGGGTGGCATGGACGATGACGACGACCGGATAAAACGCAAGGGGTTGGCGGCAATCACGTCGGCATTGCCAGCGGCGCGCGCGAGGATCGTCTGGTGCATGGTTGGGACCGCCGTGTACCAGGTCGGTTTGCACTCCTTCATCCAGCCAAAAAATTTGAGCGCATTGAAGCCGGGCGTGCAAAAAATCTGGCTGCCTACCGCCATCGGCGCCAGCACGCCGGCGATCAGGCCGTGAATATGGAACAAGGGCATGACGTGCAACTCGCGGTCGGCCGCGGTGAGGCGCAAGGTGCGGCTGATATTGCGCGCCGACGCACACACATTGCGCTGCGACAAAGGAACGATTTTGGGTCGTGCCGTGGTGCCCGACGTATGCAATATCAAGGCGATGTCGTGTTCTTGCGCGAGTCCACCGTGGCCGGCCGAAACAGGGTTGATGTCGGTAGCCGCCCCGGCGGCGGACAGCGAGAAATTACCAGCTCCCTGCTCGGGCATGGGGTGCAACTCCAGCACCAGAATGCCGAGCTTGGCTGCTACGCCCAGCGCGGGACTGGTGCTGCCCTGCGCCACGAGCAATGCCTTGGCATTCAGGTCGCCCAGGTAGAACTCGAACTCGTCCGCGCGGTAAGCCGTGTTCAGCGGCGCCGCCGTGCAGGCGCTGGCCACCGCCAGGAAAGCGCAGGCCATCTCGGGGCAATTGGGCAATACGATGCCAACCCGGTCGCCGCGTCCGATGCCCAGGCGGTTCAAGGTGGCAGTGGTGCGCGTGATGAGCCGGTACAGATCGCCGTAGCTCAGCGGTACAGCGGATGGCGCCGTCATGGCAACCGCATCGGGTGCTTGTTGGGCGATCATTTCGGCCAGGGTGGTGAAGGATGTCATGGTTTATTCAGTTCAGGGGCGAACGAAAATTGGTTTTTGCCGCGTCAATGGTTGCCAATGCGCAGCGTTGCGCCGCGTGCCTGCAGGGTCCTGGCCAACAAACTGGTCAAAGCATAAACAGCGTTGATGGTGGGCGTTGGTGTGCTGGTGATCTTGCCGAGTTCCATCACCGAACCTACGAGAGCCTGAAGTTCCAGCGGTCGGCCTTGTTCCACGTCCTGCAGCATCGATGTTTTATGCTGGCCCACGGCCTGGGCGCCGGCGATGCGTTTTTCCAGGCTGACCTTGAACACCACGCCGAGCTTTTCGCCTATCGTCTGGGCTTCACGCATCATGCAGGCGGCCAACTCGCGGGTAGCCTCAAACAGGCAGATGTCTTCCAGCGTTGCATGGGTCAACGCGCTGATCGGATTGAAGCTCAGGTTGCCCCACAACTTGAGCCAGATTTCCGAGCGGATGTCGCTCGACACCGGCGCCTTGAAGCCGGCTTGCTTGAATACGCCGCTGATGACGCGGATGCCAGGCGTGTCGCTGCCGTCGAGTTCGCCCAGACTGAAGCGGTTGCCTTCTATTACCTTGATCACGCCCGGGCGCACGACCTCGCTGGCCGGGTAAACAACACTGCCGATCACGCGGTCTACGTCGATGTGGCGTGCAATGACACCGTCCGGATCAACCGCCTGTACCGTGGTGCCCAAATACGGCCCTGGCAACTTGTGGAAGTACCACCAGGGAATGCCGTTTTGCATCGTGACGATGCGTGTGTCGTCGTGCAACAGGCTTGTGAGATCGGAGGCGACCGCCGCCACCTGATGCGCCTTCATGCCCAGGATTACCAGGTCTTGTACGCCCGCCCGCGCGATGGCGTCGGTGACCTGTGCCGGGCGCAGATGCAGCTGATTGCCGTCTTCCTCCAGCAGCGTCATGCCGTTGGCGGCAACCGCGGCCAGATTGGCGCCGCGCAGGATAAAACTCACTTCATGGCCCGCCAGGCCGAGCTTGACGCCCAACATGCCGCCGATGGCACCGGCGCCGACTATGCAAATCTTCATCGTGTCTTTCCGGGTTTCCCGATCTCCGCGGCCAGTCTATCAGCGCAGCACAAAGTACACGGCGATGCAGTACAGCAACGCTGCAAATAGTTTTTTTAGCGGCGCGATGTCCATGCTGTGCGCGACGCGTGCGCCGAGCGGCGCGGTGCAGATGCTGGCAATCGACAACACCAGCAGACCCGGCCAGTACAGGTAACCGATTGCGCCGCCGGGCATCTGCGGCAGGCTCCAGCCGGCTATCAGATAACCGATCGTTCCGGCCAGCGCAATCGGAAACCCCAGCGCCGACGAAGTGGCCACCGCGTTGTGGATCGGAATGTTGCACCAGGTCATGAATGGCACCGAAACGAACGCGCCCCCCGCGCCTACCAGCGAAGCCAACATACCGATGCCACCACCGGCGCCAAACATGCCGGCCCTGCCGGGCAGGGTTCGCGAGGGAAGCGGTTTGCGGTTCAGGAACATCTGTGTGGCCGAGAAAGCGACGAAGACCGCGAACAGATAACCCAACAGGCGCGACGGCAATGCGGTGGCTATTTGCGAGCCTAAAAACGAGCCGACCAGAATGCCTGGCGCAAGCACGCGTGCCACCGGCCAGAGCACGGCCCCGCGCTGGTGGTGAGCACGCACCGAAGACAGCGAGGTGAAACAGATGGTTGCCAGCGACGTCGCGACTGCCATCTTGACGGTGTAGGCCTCCGGAAAGCCACGCGCATGCAGGATGAAGGTGAGGAACGGCACCATCAACATGCCACCGCCCAGTCCCAGCAGGCCGGCCAGAAAGCCGGTGCACAGGCCGAGCAATGCCAGCTCGAAAATCAGGGAGGGATTCAGGATAAGAAACGAATAAGGTGTCTGCAAGTGCCACCGGACCGGCATCCTGAACCGGGGTTCAGGTGGGCGAGGGCAGCGCTGGCTTTGGGTTCATCTGACGCGAGACGATCACACCAACCAGGCAATGTTCCAAGCCCGGCTCTAAGAGCATTGGTTCAAGGAAATATAAAGCCCGATGAGCACCGCAGACGATCCCATTGTAATGTCGAGCGCGGCGGCTCTGCCCGGTTTTTGCGTTAACAAATGTGCCAACAAACCGCTCACGGATACACGCTTCAAATTAACTGGCCGTCTTCACGGAGCGCCCGGTCCAGCCGGTCCAGCAAGGTCGACAACATCGCCGCGTCGCCGTTGTCGGAGCCGCCTGAACTGGAACCCGTCAGCGGCTTTGAAGCGCTGGCTGTGCTCACGGGCGCCGTGTCACGTTCGCCCAGATCGAAAGCCAGATTCAGCGCCGCCAGCACGGCGATGCGGTCGCGCGCGCGCACCTTGCCGCCGTCACGGATTTTGCACATGGCGGTATCCACGCGTTCCACCGCTTCCAGCAGGCGCGACTCGCCGCCGGCAGGGCAACCCAGCAGGTAACTCTGGCCCATGATCTGAACTTCAAGTTGCTTCATCGTTATGGTGCGGTCTTTTGGCTATTGCCGGGGTTCGCCTCGGGCAACCGGTCGAGCAGCGCATCGACCCGGGCTCGCGCCGCGGCCAGTCGCGACTTGAGCGAATCGCGTTCGTTGGTCAGGCTTCCAATCTGGTCGGTCAGCAGCGTATTGGTGCGCTGCAGCTCGGCATGACGCAGCAACAGGCGGCCGATACGCTCGGCGATTTGGTCGATTTGGGGCTGGTTCGACATAGACCCCGCATTGTAGGGTTTGCGCCATTGACCTGAGGGTAAAATCCGCCAGTTGGTGCTCGCGGTGTGGTTCACATGCCGCGGTTCAACGGGAAGCAGGAGGGAAAACTGGCAACAGCGGACCTAACCTGCGCTGCCCCCGCAACGGTAAGTGGACGAGTCCCGCGACTCAAGCTCCATCACAGCCACTGAGCGTTTGAACACACGCTTGGGAAGGCGATGGAATTTGCTCCACCAGCCCGGATACCGGCCAACACGGTGGAGCCGCGCCTGCGTGGTTCCGTGACGCCCACGGCTGTCGGGGACGACGGCCAGGGTTTTTTTGTCGAGCTTCCAAACCATGAAAACGTTTTCTTCCCGTGCACGTCATGCTGCACTGCCTTTGGCCCTAGCCGCTGCTTTTCCCTCATTTGCCCAAACGCAGGGTACACCGCAGTTGCAGGAGGTCGTGGTCACGGCGACCCGCAGCGCGCAATTGCTGAGTGCCACTTTGGCCCACACCACTGTGATCACGCGCGAGGACATTGAGCGCTCCCAGGCAACCGATCTGGTTACGCTGCTGCAGCGTGAGGCGGGTTTGCAACGTACCCAAAACGGCGGCATTGGCTCCGTGTCCACTATTTTTATGCGCGGTGCGCCGTCGTTAGAGACCCTGGTGTTGATTGATGGTGTACCGCAAAACAAGCAGGACGCATCCGGCGCCGTTAGCCTTGAGCATGTAATGCTTTACAACATAGAACGCGTGGAAATCGTGCGCGGTAATGTTTCAGCCATTTACGGCTCGGGCGCAATTGGTGGCGTGATTCAGATCTTCACCAAAACGGGTACCCGCGAGCCCTCCGCCGGCCTGTCGGTGGAGATCGGGCCGCGCGCCTTTCGCAGGCTATCAGGCAGCCTAAGTGCCAGCGCGGGAGACACCGCGATCAGCCTGGCAGCGTCGCGCATCACGACCGATGGGTTCTCCGCCAT
>JANYBQ010000187.1 GCA_025360705.1 Betaproteobacteria bacterium
TTCTTCGATCGGGTTTGCCAGCATTCGTGGCGGCGACATCGTAGGAGACCATACGGTGTTATTTGCCGGAACCGGTGAGCGGATAGAGATCACCCACAAATCATCGAGCCGTGAAACCTACGCCCAGGGCAGCCTGCGCGCTGTCCGCTTCCTGGCGGGGCGCAAAACCGGGTTTTTCGACATGTTCGATGTGCTGGGCTTGAATACCGCGCCGCGATGAGCATCGCCGGGCCGCTCCCAAGATACTCGGCCTCGCAGGCCGCACCGTTGCGAGACGCGACGTCACTTCGTACCGTCCATGTAGGCACCGGCCGACATGCAGTCGCGGCACTCAGCTCCCCCGCGAGTCAGCGAGGACACGCAGTGCCCAGCGTGGGGACCCCATGAGCCTTTTGCAGCTGTTCTCCAATGGCGACACGGTCACCCGGCTGGTCACCCTTTTGCTGCTGCTGATGTCGGTCGGCAGCTGGGTGGTGATCTTCTGGAAAGGCTGGCTGCTGCGCCGCGCCGGGGCCGATGTCAGCCGCGGCACGATGGCTTTCTGGCAGTCCGCGACGCTGGACGAAGGAGAACGCAAAGCCCGGGCCTTCGACCGCGAGGCGCTGGTCGTGCCGCTGATTTCGGCCACCCGCATCAAAACCGACGGTACCCTCGCCACCGCAGGCGACCGGTCGCAACAACTGACACGTGTATTGCGCCAGGCCCTGCATGCGGCGCTGCTCAAATTGCAGTTCGGGCAGGTGCTGCTGGCAACCGTAGGGTCCACCGCCCCATTCGTCGGCCTGCTCGGCACGGTATGGGGCATCTACCACGCGCTGATCGGCATAACCAACGCAGGGCAGATCAGCATCGACAAGATCTCCGGCCCCGTCGGCGAGTCCCTGATCATGACGGCGGCCGGTCTGGCGGTCGCCATTCCTGCCGTGCTGGCCTACAACGTGCTGGGTCGCTCGATCGGCCGGATCGAGGCCGACCTGGAAGGTTTTGCACGCGACTTGCGCGAGCTGCTGGCACATCCGGCACCGGACTTGCACCGCGGCGCAGCCACAGGCGGGGAGGCGCAATTTCCCGCCGGGCCGCCCCAAGGAAAATTAACCTCCTCGGGGGGCAGCGCAATACACGCAGTGACCAGCGTGGGGGCCACATAGTCCATGGCATTCGGCCGTCTCGAACGCACTACCGGCGCGCCGCCCATGAGCGACATCAACATGACGCCGCTGATCGACGTGATGCTGGTACTGCTGGTGATCTTCATCATCACCGCACCGCTGCTGGCCAGTTCCATCCGGCTGGACTTGCCCAAAACCGATGCCGCCGCGCCCAACGACACACCCAGATTCGTGTTGCTGGTGGTGGACAAAACCGGCCAGGTTTTCCTGGATGACAAACCTGTAGCACAACTCGAACTGGCCCGACGGCTGGCATTGGTGGCGGGCCAGAACCCGGATACCGAAGTGCAGCTGCGCGCCGACGAAGCCGTGCCCTACGGCCGGGTGGTCGAGGTGCTGGGCGTGGCGCAAAAGGCCGGGCTTAGCCGGATCGGCTTTGTGGCGGAACCGAAGCCTGTAGCCCAGCCGTAGTCCCGAGCCGCTTCAGTAGTCGCGTCCCGGCCAACGGGCGCGGCAAAACGAGGTCACCGCCTAGAATCGTGCGATACGGCATTTCAGCCGCCCGACGCCCCGCCCATGCACGACAAATACGACCATCTCGAAGTAGAAAAATCCGCGCAGGCGCACTGGAATGCGCTCGACGCATACCGCGTGACGGAAGACGCGTCGAAGAAGAAGTTCTACGCCTGTTCGATGCTGCCTTACCCCAGCGGCAAGTTGCACATGGGCCATGTGCGCAACTACACCATCAACGACATGCTCGCACGTTATCTGCGTATGCAGGGCTACAACGTGTTGATGCCGATGGGCTGGGACGCCTTCGGCCTGCCGGCCGAGAACGCCGCGATCAAGAACAAGGTGCCACCGGCCAAGTGGACCTACGACAACATCGCGTACATGAAGCAGCAGATGCAGGCCATGGGGCTGGCCATCGACTGGAGCCGCGAGATCGCGACTTGCGACCCCAGCTACTACAAATGGAACCAATGGCTGTTTTTGAAGATGCTTGAAAAAGGCATCGCCTACCGCAAGACCCAGGTCGTGAACTGGGACCCGGTCGACAAGACCGTGCTGGCCAACGAACAGGTCATCGACGGCAAGGGCTGGCGTACCGGCGCAGTGGTGGAAAAGCGTGAGGTCCCGGGCTATTACCTAAAAATCACCGACTACGCGCAGGAGCTCCTCGACCATACGCGGACCCAACTGCCCGGCTGGCCCGAACGCGTCAAGCTGATGCAGGAAAACTGGATCGGCCGCTCTGAAGGCCTGCGTTTTGCTTTCACGCACGACATTCAGGATGACAGCGGTGCGTTGATCGGCGGCGGACGCATGTATGTGTTCACCACGCGCGCCGACACCATCATGGGGGTGACGTTCTGCGCAGTGGCACCCGAACATCCGCTGGCCACCCATGCGGCACGCTCCAACCCGGAACTCGCGGCCTTCATCGAAAGCTGCAAGGCCGGCGGCACTACCGAGGCGGAGTTGGCGGTGCGCGAAAAAGAAGGCATGCGCACCGGTCTGTTGGTGATCCATCCGCTGAATGGGCACAAGATCGAACTCTGGGTCGGCAATTACGTGCTGATGGCTTATGGCGACGGTGCCGTCATGGGCGTACCGGCGCATGACGAACGCGACTTCACGTTTGCGCGCAAATACGATATTCCCGTGATCGAAG
>JANYBQ010000218.1 GCA_025360705.1 Betaproteobacteria bacterium
CCTCGAATCGCGTCACCCGGCCCTTGACCAGATGCGCCAGATACGCGGCCACGGCGGCCTCGGTGAGCTGCGCGCGCAGCAACGGCAGCAACCGCGGCGTACGCGCGATGATGCCGATGTTGGACGTATCGCCCTTGTCGCCGCTGCGCGCCCAAGCGAGGCGAATCAGTGGGACTTCAATCAGTTCGCTTTCAGCGGCGCCGGGATTACCTCCTGCGACCGAACTTTTAGGTTCGTTCGGGCTGGGCTTGACCTGTGCCGACCTTGCAGAAGGGTCGAAGCCAGCTAGCCCTTCGACAAGCTCCGGCCGCGCGGCCAGCAACTCACCGTCAACATAAACCACCGTCGACAACGCAGCTTTTGACAGCAAAAAAGCGTATTGCCGGATTGACGGTGATACCGCCGCCCGGCCGCCAGAGCCAGTCGTACCCGGTGCCCATGAGGTACCGGCCGGCGCGATTTCGCGCGCCAGCAACTCCAGCGCGTCTTTGCGGGGGTGCGTGGCGGTGAGTCGCAACACGGCTTCGCGCGTGTGGTTGGCAACAGCGTGCGGCCCAAAACATGACTCGGAACCCAGCACTTCGATATTGGTGGCGGTGTAGGGCGCGAAGCCGCCTTTGGACAGCAACGCAGACGTGCGTTCGATGATGGCCGCGCCGGTACGCCGGGCCTTGGCGACTGCGTCGAAACCCATGATCGTAAGCTGCGCTGAGGTCTTGAAGCCATCCATATAGGTAGCGCATACCTTGTAGCTGTCGGTTGGCGCACGCCCCGTTGCACCGCTGATACGTACACGGTGTTCGCCCGCCTGTTGCAGCGTGACCTGCGTGAAGTCACACACCACGTCGGGCAGGATATATTGCGCGGGGTCGCCAATTTCGTACAACATTTGTTCTGCGATCACGGCCGGTGTGATCTTGCCGCCAGTGCCTTCCGGTTTGGCGCAAACAAAGCTGCCATCGGCGTGGCATTCCGCAATCGGGTAACCGATGTTGGCCCAGCCTGGCACGCTGTCCCAGTCGGTGTGCAGCCCGCCAGTGGCCTGGCAACCGCATTCGAGAATGTGGCCGGCCAGGCTGCCGGCCGCAAGCAGGTGGTAGTTATCGCTGCTCCAGCCAAACTCGTGCATCAGCACACCCAGTGTGACGGCCGAGTCCACGCAGCGCCCGGTGATCACGATCTGCGCGCCGGCATCCAGCGCGGCCTTGATCGGCAAGGCGCCCAGATACGCATTCGCCGTTAGCACCTGTTGGGGCAAGCCGGCGCCGCTTTGCATCTCTGCTACCGGCGGGTCGGCCTGGCGCAATTGCGGCAACAGCGGCATTACGTCGTCGCCCGTAACAACGGCGATCCGGACCGACACGCCGAGTTCCTCGGCCAATGCAGAAAGCGCCGCCGCGCAGCCCTGCGGGTTGACGCCGCCCGCGTTGCTCACCACGCGTATGCCCTGGGCCAGCACGTCGCGCAACACGGCTTTCATGGCCACGGCGACAAAGTCGGTGGCATAACCCAGTTCCGGTTTCTTCAGGCGTGCGCCGGCGAGGATCGACATGGTCAACTCGGCCAGATAGTCGAACACCAGATAGTCGACTTGCCCGCTGGCCACGAGCTGGGGCGCGCCTACGCTGCTGTCGCCCCAGAAACCGGAGGCGCCGCCAATCTTCACCACTTTGTCAGGGGTCTCGCTGTGTGTCATATAGCCCTCCCGTTACCGGCCGGTCCAAACCGGTTTGCGCTTTTCGCGGAACGCCAGTTGCCCTTCGACGGCGTCTTCTGTAAGCGCAAAAAGGCCGATCTGGCTTTCGGTGAACGCCATCGATTCCTCGAACGCCATGGCCTCGATCTTCTTCATCGTGTACAGGCCCCGGCGGATGGCGGCGGGCGACTTGTCCAGCATGCGGCCCAGCATCCATTCGACGCCGGCGTCCACGTCGTCACTGACGTGATTGATCAGATCGTATTGAAGGGCCTGTTGTGCCGTCAGCGGTTCACCCGTCAAACACATTTCGGCCAACACGCGGCGCGGCAGCAGATTTCCGAGCACGCTCAGCACCTGGGCCGGAAAAAGTCCGACCTTGACTTCCGGCAACCCGAAGATCGCAGTGGGGCTGCACACCGCCATGTCGCACATGCCCATGATGCCCATGCCGCCGGCCATGCAGGCGCCGTTGACGCGGGCGATCAGCGGCACTGTCGATTGCCGTGCCTGGCGGAACAGATTGGCGAAACCCACGTAGGGCTCGGAGTAGTCGAACTTGAACGACTTGCCGCTTTGCAGGTCGGCCCCGGCGCAAAAGGCACGTGTACCTGCACCGGTGATCACAACCGCCCGTACAGCGCGGTCCTGGTTGGCGCGTGCCAATGCGGCGCTCATGCTGGCCAGCACACCCGCGCTGATGGCGTTGCGCCGCTCCTCGCGGTTGATGGTCAGCCACATCACCGGGCCGCGCATTTCTTCCAGCAGTTCTTTGGGGGTCTCATGAGTCATGGTGGGTCCTTGCAGGTCCTTGTAATGGGGGTTTATTCACGGACGGCGCCGGTGGTAATCAGGTTTTGTATACGTGCATCGTCGTAACCGGCTTCGCGCAACACTTCGCGGCTGTGTTGGCCTAAGCGAGGCGCCGGAGTCGGGTTGCCGGGTGGCGTGTCCGACCATTCGCTGGGCACGGCCATCTGCCGGATGGTACCCAGTGCCGGATGCTCCACCTGGCTGAAGAAACCGATGTCGTTGAGGTGCGCGTCTTCAAGTAGCGTGTCGAAGGTGTGCATCGGGAAAACCGGGATGTCGGTGTCCTTGAGCAAAGCCTGCAGTTCCGCGGTGCTGCGCCGGGCGATCTCGTCCGCCACCATGCCGTACAAGGCAGTGATGTTCTGCGTGCGTGCGGCGATGTTGGCAAAACGCGGGTCGGTGTCGAACAGCCTGGGCTGGCCGATCGCGTTGAGGAACGCGCGCCATTGCACGTCGGTGTAGATCAGGCAACACACATGGCCATCGGTGGTTTTATAGGGCCGGCGCTCGGGCGACAACAGGCGCGGGTAACCGAAGTCGCCTTGCGCCGGCACGAAGGTGTGGCCGTAAAGATGGTCGCCCAGTACCTGCGGCACCATGGTCTCGAACATCGGTATGTCGATACGCTGGCCGCGCCCGGTTTGCGTGCGCCCGTACAGCGCGGCGCCGATCACGCCAAACGCATACAGCCCAACCGAACGGTCGGCGATGGTAATCGGCAGGTAACGCGGGATGTCGCCGCTGCTGATGCCCATGGCTTGCGGCAAGGCGCAAGCGGCCTGGATCAGGTCGTCGAAGGCGGCGCTGGCGGCGTACCGCCCGCGTTGCGAAAAGCCGAACATGCCGGCGTAGATCAGGCGCGGGTTGAGGGCGGCCAGCGTGTCGTAGTCCAGCCCCAGGCGCTGCATGGCCTGTGGCCGCACGTTGTAGGTCAACACGTCGGCCGTGCGCGCCAAGTCTTTCAGCGCGGCCAGCCCGTCGGGCGATTTTAGGTCGAGCGCAATGCTGCGCTTGTTGCGGTTCATGGCCAAAAACAGCGGCCCCATCTTCTGGCCGCCTTGCGGGCCGATGCCGCGCACCACATCGCCTTCGGGCGACTCGACTTTGATCACATCCGCACCCAGGTCGCCCAGCATCTGCGTCGCCGACGGCCCCATGAAGATGGTGGTGATGTCGATCACGCGTATGCCGGTCAGCGGTCCGCGTGCGGCGGAATTGCCGGATGCTGGTGGAAGTTCGATCTGCATGGGGGGGTGTTTCAAATGGCATGCATTGCCAGCCATTGGCCGGGCGTATGGGCCCGCACCGGGCTATGCGCGAAGTTTCGCAGATTGCGAGTGATGATGGCTTGTGCTCCTGCTTGCCGGGCCGCTTCCGCCAGCACGGCGTCTTAAAAATCAGGCGCCTTGTTTTTAAGAGCGCCATCCAGCACGCCGAGCGCCTAAGATGACAGGTTCAAATCTTTTGCAACTTATCGATTCGATCTTGTCGAAAACAGGGGCCACGCTTGAGCACTCTCGGCTTCGCGCTATTCGCTACGCCCATCGGCCACTGCGGCCTTGCTTGGGGCGACTGCGGCCTGACCGGCGTGCAATTGCCTGAAGCTGACGAGGCCGGCACCCGAAAGCGCATGCAGCTCCGGTTTCCGGATTGCCATGAAAGTGTTCCGCCGCCAGCAGTACAGGAGTCGATTCGTGACGTAGTGGCATTGCTGCGCGGCCAGCCCAACTTCCCCGAGGACTTGTCAAACATCGTGCTCGACATGGAAGATGTGCCTCCGTTCCGTCGCCGGGTCTACGAACTGGTGCGCGCCATACCGCCGGGAACCACGCTTACCTACGGCGAGATTGCACGGCGGATGGGTGAGCCGCAATCGGCCCAGGCGGTCGGGCAGGCGTTGGGCAATAACCCGTTTGCGCCGGTTGTGCCATGCCACCGCGTACTTGCGGCAGGCGCCCGCGCGGGCGGCTTCTCTGCCAGTGGCGGCGTGGCGACCAAGCTGCGCATGCTGCAGATAGAGCGCGCCAGCTTCAACGGGCCGGGTTTGTTCGACGACCACGGAGCACCGTAAGCGGCGGCCTGGCCGGACCCAGTTGCCGGGCGTTATCGCGCAAAGCGCTGCGCGCAAGGTCGCACGCACGCAGCGCAGGCCCCGCAAGCGACGGATCGCGCCTGCTCAGGCACGGGCGCGTATCAGGCTCGCCGACTCGAACACCAGCCCGCAGACCGCACCCGCCATGGCTCCGGTCAGGTGCGCGGCGTACACCACGTTAAAGCCCCAGTTGGGATCGAACGCAATCGGCTGCGACCAGGCGTGTTCGCTCAACAGTTTGAGTGCCAGCGCGGCAAAAATCACGAACGACACGGGCTTGGCGCCGCCGCGCAACACGGTATGCGCCCACACCACGGCGGCCATGGCGTTGAGCAAGCCCGACATACCGCTGTAGCCGGCGATTTGCGGCCACCACCACAGCGCCAGGGTACCCAGCGGCCAAGCTACCAGCAGCGCCAGCGTGGCGGCGCGTCCGGCGTGCAGACAGGCGCCCAATACGCCCAGCACAGCAAGTGCTATCAAGTTGGCCAGCAGGTGCGCGCCCGACAGATGGACCAGGCTGGCACTCCACAAGGTCCAGGGCCTTTGCGGCCAGCTGTTGGCTTGCCAGGCCATGTCGGCTGCGTCACCCGTGGTCCATGCCGCCACGCTGGCCAAGGCCAGCAACACACACAGACCCGGCCAGGCCAGGGAATCAGGCCTGGGCGGCAGGCGCGGCGCTTGATGGAGGGTCACGGGGAATATCGGCGACCGGCGTGGCTTTGTCGCGCCGGCGCAGCTTGCCGGCCATGCGGTGCGACCAGTCGCCGATGTCATCCACATAGGTAAAAACAGCGGGCACGACCAGCAGGCTCAGCACGGTGGAGGTGATTAGCCCGCCGATGACCGCGATCGACATCGGTGAACGGAAGCTCGGATCCGCCGCGCCCAGGCCCAGGGCGATAGGCATCATGCCGGCCCCCATGGCCAGCGTGGTCATGATGATGGGGCGCGCGCGTTTGTGGCAGGCGTCCTTCAGTGCCTCGAAGCGGCTCATGCCGTGGTCGCGCCGCGCCACGATGGCGTATTCCACCAGCAGGATCGAGTTTTTGGTGGCGATACCCATCAGCATGATGAGTCCGATCAGCGACGGCATGGAGAAGCTTTTTTGCGCGATCAGCAGGCCGACGAAGGCCCCGCCCAGCGCCAGCGGCAAGGCACACAAAATGGTCACCGGGTGCAGGAAGTTCTTGAACAGCAGCACCAGCACGATGTAGATACACAACACACCGGTCAACATCGCCAGGCCGAAACTCGCGAACAGTTCACTCATCACCTCGGCGTCCCCGATTTCCACTACCTTGACGCCGGCAGGAAGCTGTTTGACGGATGGCAGCTTCTGTACCGCTGCGGTCACGTCGCCGAGCGGCAAACCCGAGAGTTCGATCTCGAAGTTGACGTTGCGCGCGCGGTCGTAACGGTCGATCACGGCCGGCCCGCCGGTCATCTCCAGCGTGGCGACCTGGCCCAGCATCACGGGTCCGCGGGTGCCCGGTACCGCCAGGCGCTCCAGCACGCTCAGGTCCTTGCGCGCCGCCTCGTCTAGTTTCACGACGATCGGCACCTGGCGCTGCGACAGGTTGAGTTTGGCCAGCGACGTGTCGTAGTCGCCCATGGTGGCGATGCGCAGCGTTTCGCCGATGGCGGCAGTTGTTACGCCCAGGTCGGCGGCCTTGGCAAAGTCGGGCCGTACCGCGATTTCGGGACGGATCAGGCTGGCACTCGACGCGACGCTGCCCAGGCCGGGTATGGTGCGCAGGTCTTTTCCGACCGCCAGCGCGGCGGCCTGTAATGCCACCGGATCTTCACCGGTCAGCACCAGCACGTATTTTTCACCCGAACCGCCTAGCCCAACCTTGCTGCGCGCGCCCGGCAGCGACTCCAGCGCGGTGCGGATTTTGTTTTCTATACCCTGCTTGCGCGGGCGTTTGTCGCGGCCGTCCAGCAGCACCGTCAGCGTGGCCTTGCGCACCTCGGCGCCGCCGTGCATCGCAAACGGGTCACCACCCGCGCTGCCACCACCGATGGTGGTGTAGATGCTCACCACATGTTCCACCTTGCTTACCAGCAAACGGGCCTGTTCCGCCGCGCCGCGGGTCTGCGCCAGCGTCGAGCCGGGCGGAAGCTCCAGATAAACCTGAGTCTGCGAGTTGTCGTCGGGCGGGATGAAACCGGTAGGCAGCAGCGGTATCAGCGCGACTGAGCCAAAAAAGAAAACCGTGGCGAAGATCATGGTCTTGACGCGATTGGCCATGCACCATGCGGCCCAGCGCAGGTAGATCTTCATCCAGCGCGGGTCCTGGTGCCCCGTAACGATGGGTTTGAGAAGGTAGGCCGCCATCATCGGCGTCAACACACGCGCCACCAGCAGCGACGCCATCACGGCCAGCGACGCGGTCCAACCGAATTGCTTGAAGAACTTGCCGGCTATGCCGCTCATGAAAGCGGTCGGCAAAAACACCGCCACCAGCGTGAAAGTAGT